>NZ_CP023696.1:600000-787500 GCF_008704425.1 Streptomyces fradiae ATCC 10745 = DSM 40063 | reverse complement strand
AGGCGTTCGGGTGAACTATGGTTAAGGAACTCGGCAAAATGCCCCCGTAACTTCGGGAGAAGGGGGGCCACTTCTGGTGATCACTCTTGCAGTGTGAGCTGGGGGTGGCCGCAGAGACCAGCGAGAAGCGACTGTTTACTAAAAACACAGGTCCGTGCGAAGCCGTAAGGCGATGTATACGGACTGACGCCTGCCCGGTGCTGGAACGTTAAGGGGACCGGTTAGCTTGGATTCGTCCGGGCGAAGCTGAGAACTTAAGCGCCAGTAAACGGCGGTGGTAACTATAACCATCCTAAGGTAGCGAAATTCCTTGTCGGGTAAGTTCCGACCTGCACGAATGGCGTAACGACTTCTCGACTGTCTCAACCATAGGCCCGGTGAAATTGCACTACGAGTAAAGATGCTCGTTTCGCGCAGCAGGACGGAAAGACCCCGGGACCTTTACTACAGTTTGATATTGGTGTTCGGTTCGGCTTGTGTAGGATAGGTGGGAGACTGTGAAACTGTGACGCCAGTCATGGTGGAGTCGTCGTTGAAATACCACTCTGGTCGTGCTGGATGTCTAACCTGGGTCCGTGATCCGGATCAGGGACAGTGTCTGATGGGTAGTTTAACTGGGGCGGTTGCCTCCTAAAGGGTAACGGAGGCGCCCAAAGGTTCCCTCAGCCTGGTTGGCAATCAGGTGTTGAGTGTAAGTGCACAAGGGAGCTTGACTGTGAGACCGACGGGTCGAGCAGGGACGAAAGTCGGGACTAGTGATCCGGCGGTGGCTTGTGGAAGCGCCGTCGCTCAACGGATAAAAGGTACCCCGGGGATAACAGGCTGATCTTCCCCAAGAGTCCATATCGACGGGATGGTTTGGCACCTCGATGTCGGCTCGTCGCATCCTGGGGCTGGAGTCGGTCCCAAGGGTTGGGCTGTTCGCCCATTAAAGCGGTACGCGAGCTGGGTTTAGAACGTCGTGAGACAGTTCGGTCCCTATCCGCTGCGCGCGCAGGAACATTGAGAAGGGCTGTCCCTAGTACGAGAGGACCGGGACGGACGAACCTCTGGTGTGCCAGTTGTTCTGCCAAGGGCATGGCTGGTTGGCTACGTTCGGGAGGGATAACCGCTGAAAGCATCTAAGCGGGAAGCCTGCTTCGAGATGAGTGTTCCCACCTCCTTGAGAGGGTAAGGCTCCCAGTAGACGACTGGGTTGATAGGCCGGATATGGAAGCCCAGTGATGGGTGGAGTTGACCGGTACTAATAGGCCGAGGGCTTGTCCTCAGTTGCTCGCGTCCACTGTGTTAGTTCTGAAGTAACGAACACCACCATGTTGCCGGTTGGTTGTTATCTTCATAGTGTTTCGGTGGTCATAGCGTTAGGGAAACGCCCGGTTACATTCCGAACCCGGAAGCTAAGCCTTTCAGCGCCGATGGTACTGCAGGGGGGACCCTGTGGGAGAGTAGGACGCCGCCGAACTATTGTTGACGGGGAGCCCCGTGCCTGATGGCACGGGGCTTTCCGCATTTCCGGGACCAGACCGACCAGCAGACGAGACGGCGGACGCCCCCCTGCACAAGCCGGCCCGAACGGACGGTAAGGTCAGGGGGCAGCATTGGCACGTTCCCACAGGAGGCCCCCGGGTGGAGGTACAGGAGACTCGCGTTCAGACGGACCGGGTCCTCACCATCCCCAACATCCTGAGCATGGCCCGGCTCATCGGTGTACCGCTTTTCCTGTGGCTCATTCTCCGCCCCGAGTTCGGCGGCCCCAACAGCGACGGCTGGGCCCTCCTGGTCCTCGCCCTCAGCGGGGTCAGTGACTACCTCGACGGCAAGCTCGCACGCCGCTGGAACCAGATCAGCAGCCTGGGCCGCATCCTCGACCCCGCGGCCGACCGCCTGTACATCCTGTCCACGCTCGTCGGTCTGACCTGGCGCGACATCCTTCCGCTCTGGCTCACCGCCGTACTCCTCGCGCGCGAGCTGATGCTGCTGGTGATGGTGGGAATCCTCCGTCGCCACGGCTACCCCCCGCCGCAGGTCAACTTCCTCGGCAAGGCCGCCACGTTCAACCTGATGTACGCCTTCCCGCTGCTCCTGCTCAGCGACGGCGACACGTGGCTTGCGTCACTCGCTGAAGTTTTCGGGTGGGCCTTCGCCGGATGGGGTACAAGTCTTTACTGGTGGGCAGGGATCCTCTATGTGGTCCAGGTCCGCCGGCTTGTCAAGGCCGAAGCCACCGCCGAATGACCCTGTCTTTCCGCGCCGCACCGTAATAGGTCGCTGGTTCATGTCAAAGGGCCACTGCGAAGACGGGTGAACTCGGCCAGATCGCCGTCTGTGCAAGGAGGACGCTTCCGACATGAAGGCCGTCGTGATGGCCGGAGGCGAAGGAACCAGACTTCGCCCCATGACCTCGAGCATGCCCAAGCCGCTCCTGCCGGTCGCCAACCGGCCGATCATGGAGCATGTGCTGCGCCTGCTGAAGAGGCATGGACTGACCGAGACCGTCGTAACCGTGCAGTTCCTCGCCTCGCTGGTCAAGAACTACTTCGGAGACGGCGAAGAGCTCGGCATGGAGCTCACCTACGCCCACGAGGAGAAGCCACTCGGCACCGCCGGCAGCGTCAAGAACGCCGAAGAGGCACTCAAGGACGATGCGTTCCTGGTGATCTCCGGCGACGCCCTCACCGATTTCGATCTCACCGACCTCATCGCCTTCCACAAGGAAAAGGGCGCCCTGGTCACGGTATGCCTCACCCGCGTACCGAACCCGCTCGAATTCGGCATCACCATCGTCGACGACGAAGGCCGCGTCGAACGGTTCCTGGAGAAGCCCACCTGGGGTCAGGTCTTCTCGGACACCGTCAACACCGGCATCTACGTCATGGAGCCCGAGGTCTTCGACTACGTCCAGCCGGACGTGTCCGTCGACTGGTCCGGCGATGTCTTCCCCCAGCTCATGAAGGAAGGCAAGCCGATCTACGGCTACGTCGCCGAGGGCTACTGGGAGGACGTCGGCACCCACGAGAGCTACGTCAAGGCCCAGGCCGACGTCCTCGAGGGCAAGGTCGACGTCGAACTCGACGGCTTCGAGATCTCCCCCGGTGTCTGGATCGCCGAGGGCGCCGAGGTCCACCCCGACGCCGTGCTGCGCGGCCCCGTCTACGTCGGCGACTACGCCAAGGTCGAAGCCGACGTCGAGATCCGCGAGCACACCGTCATCGGGTCGAACGTGGTCGTGAAGAGCGGCGCCTTCCTCCACAAGGCGGTTGTTCACGACAACGTGTACATCGGGCCCCACAGCAACCTGCGCGGCTGCGTGATCGGCAAGAACACCGACATCATGCGGGCCGCGCGCATCGAGGACGGCGCCGTCATCGGCGACGAGTGCCTCGTCGGTGAAGAATCGATCGTCCAGGGGAACGTCCGCGTCTACCCGTTCAAGACCATCGAGGCCGGCGCGTTCGTCAACACCTCCGTCATCTGGGAGTCGCGCGGCCAGGCCCACCTCTTCGGCGCCCGCGGCGTCTCCGGCATCCTCAACGTCGAGATCACCCCCGAACTCGCCGTACGGCTCGCCGGCGCCTACGCCACCACCCTGAAGAAGGGCGCCACCGTCACCACGGCCCGGGACCACTCCCGGGGCGCCCGCGCCCTCAAGCGGGCCGTGATCTCCGCCCTGCAGGCCAGCGCCATCGACGTACGGGACCTGGAGAACGTGCCACTGCCCGTGGCGCGGCAGCAGACCGCACGCGGCAGCGCGGGCGGCATCATGATCCGCACCACCCCCGGGGTGCCGGACTCCGTCGACATCATGTTCTTCGACGAGCGGGGCGCCGACCTCTCCCAGGCGGGGCAGCGAAAGCTCGACCGCGTCTACGCGCGCCAGGAGTACCGCCGGGCCTTCCCGGGCGAGATCGGCGACCTCAGCTTCCCGTCGAGTGTCTTCGACCAGTACACCGGCGCACTCCTGCGCAGCGTCGACACCAGCGGGATCGCCGAGGCCGGCCTCAAGGTCGTCGTGGACGCGTCGAACGGCAGCGCCGGGCTCGTCCTGCCCAGCCTCCTCGGCCGGCTCGGCGTCGACTCGCTGACGATCAACCCCGGCCTCGACGAGTCGCGGCCCACCGAGTCCGCCGACTCCCGCCGCGCGGGGCTCGTACGCCTCGGCGAGATCGTCGCCTCCGCGCGGGCCGCGTTCGGCGTGCGGTTCGACACCGTCGGCGAGAGGCTGTCGCTCGTCGACGAACGCGGCCGGATCATCGAGGACGACCGGGCCCTGCTCGTCATGCTCGACCTGGTCGCCGCCGAGCGGCGCAGCGGCCGTGTCGCCCTGCCGGTGACCACCACCCGGATCGCCGAGCAGGTCGCCGCGTACCACGGCACCCAGGTCGACTGGACGACCACGTCGCCGGACGACCTGACCCGGGTCGGGCGCGAGGAATCCACCATCTTCGGTGGAGACGGCCTCGGCGGGTTCATCGTTCCCGAGTTCAGCAGCGTCTTCGACGGGACCGCCGCGTTCGTGCGGCTCATCGGTCTCGTCGCGCGGACCCAGCTCACGCTCAGCCAGATCGACGCGCGGATTCCGCGCGCCCACGTGCTGCGGCGGGACCTGGCGACGCCGTGGGCCGTGAAGGGGCTCGTCATGCGGCGGGTCGTCGAGGCGGCGGGAGACCGGCACGTCGACACCACCGACGGCGTGCGGGTGGTGGAGTCGGACGGGCGCTGGGTGCTGGTCCTGCCCGACCCCGCCGAGGCCGTCACCCACCTGTGGGCCGAAGGCCCCGACGACGAGTCCGCCGAAGCGCTCCTGGACGAGTGGGCGGCCGTCGTGGACAGCGCCGGGCGCTGATCCGCACCGCACCTGGGAAACGGGTGCCGCCCACCGGTGTGCCGGACCGATCGTACGACCGGGTCCGGCACACTGGTGGGGCCATTCGGCGGTAGCCGCCGCGACATGCGACGATGTGCGGCATGTCGCAGCAGCCCCCCGTTCGGAGCACAGGCTCCCCGCCTCCGCGTCCCGACGCGTCGATGTCGCTGCTGACCAATGTCATGGACCACGCGCTCGACGACGGGTACGCGGAGGCGTCGGCGCGTCGTGCCGCCGAGGGCGGCGGCCTTCCGCGCACGCTGCGGGCCAAGCTGGGCCTGGCCGCCGGACTCCTCCTCGCCGCCGCGGTGGTCACGGTCGGCGCGGCGCAGACGCAGCTGTCGGCGTCCGTGGTGGCCAAGGACCGCGAGGAGCTCATCGAGCGGATCCGGTCCGAGACGACGGCCGCCGACGACCTGGCCGAGGACATCGAGGCACTGCGCGGCGAGGTGGGGGAGCGGCAGCGCGCCGCCCTCCAGGAGCACGGCGGCGAGCGGGGAGACCTGGTGGCCCTGCTGTCCGGCGCCACCGAGGTGAGCGGACCCGGCGTCAAGCTCGTCGTGGACGACGCGAAGGGCGTCGCGGGCGGCGGCGGTGACGGTCCACGCGAGGGCGGCGGCTTCTCCGACACCGGCCGGGTGCGCGACCGGGACATGCAGCGGATCGTCAACGGGCTGTGGCAGTCCGGCGCGGAGGCCATCGCGATCAACGGGCAGCGGCTGACCGCCCTCTCGGCGATCAGGGCGGCCGGCGACGCCATACTGGTCGACAACAGGCCGCTCGTACCGCCGTACACGGTGCTCGCCGTGGGCGACGGGAAGCGGCTCGGCGCCCGGTTCCAGGAGAGCGCGGACGGCCGCTACCTGCAGGCGCTGCGGGAGAACTTCGGGATCCGCAGCAACCTGTCCCGTCAGGACCGGATCGGGCTGCCGGCGGCGCCGAGTCTGATCGTACGCACAGCACTGCCGAGGACCTCCGACGCCGGAAACGGCGACGGACGGGGCACGGCCGACACAGGGAAGGGCACATCGTGATCGCCGTACTGGGCCTCGTGGTGGGAGTCGTGGTCGGACTGTTGGTCCGGCCCGAGGTGCCGGCGGTGGTCGAGCCCTATCTGCCGATCGCCGTCGTGGCCGCGCTGGACGCGGTGTTCGGCGGGCTGCGGGCCATGCTGGACGGGATCTTCGTCGACAAGGTCTTCGTCGTGTCGTTCCTGTCGAACGTCGTCGTGGCCGCGCTGATCGTGTTCCTCGGCGACAAGCTGGGGGTGGGCGCCCAGCTCTCCACGGGCGTCGTGGTCGTTCTCGGTATCCGCATCTTCTCCAACGCCGCCGCGATCCGGCGGCACGTCTTCCGGGCGTGAGGCCGATGAGCAGCGAAGACCGCACATCCGAGACCCCGGGAGCACCCGGCACCCCGCAGTCCCCGGAGACCGCGAGGACGCACGAGCGCCAGGGCACCGCGAGCGGCCCGCACGTGCCGAGACCCCTCCAGCGCGAGCGGGACGGCGAGGACCGTGCGGAGGCGACGGCGGACGCGCCGAAGCGCGTCCGGGGGCAGGCGCCCCCGGACGCCGACCCGCAGGCGCCCCCGCCCGCCGACCCGTCGGCGGGCGGGACGGGGGGCGGGCCGGGGGAGGCGTCGGCGAGCGTTCGGGAGATGACCGGCCGGCAGCGGCTGGCCGCCGGGCTGTGGCCGCCCAGGGTGACGCGTGCGCAACTCGTCGTCGCGCTGCTGCTGTTCGGCCTCGGCCTGGGCCTCGCCATCCAGGTCCGCTCCGCCAGCGACGACGGCGCGCTGCGCGGGGCCCGGCAGGAGGACCTGGTGCGCATCCTGGACGAGCTGGACGACCGCAGCGAGCGCCTGGAGGACGAGAAGACGCAGCTGGAGGCGCAGCGCCGCGAGCTGGAGAACAGCTCCGACCAGGCCGAGGAGGCACGCCGGCAGACGCAGGAGAGGGAGCGTCAGCTCGGCGTCCTGGCCGGTACCGTGGCCGCCGAGGGCCCCGGCATCACCTTCGTCGTCGAGGACCCGCTGGCGGCGGTCGAGCCGGACAAGCTGCTCGACACGATCCAGGAGCTGCGCGCCGCCGGCGCGGAGGCCATCCAGGTCAACGACGTGCGGGTCGTCGCCGACTCGTACTTCTCCGGGGACGCCGGGGCCGTCACGGTGGACGGGCGGAGGATCACCGCGCCGTACCGCTTCCAGGCCATCGGCAAGCCGCAGGACCTGGAGCCCGCGCTCAACATCCCCGGCGGCATCGTGCAGACCCTGGAGAAGGAGCAGGCCACGGCCACGGTGACCCGGTCGGAGAAGATCGTTGTGGACGCCTTGCGACCGGCGGAGCGGCCTGACTACGCTCGGTCGTCACCGCGGTGAGGGTCCGGGCCGAGGGCGTCGCGCGGTGGAATGCCCGGGTGACCGGGCCGGACAGGGGAGGCGAGGCGGTGGGGGCAGCTCCCGTGAGCGCGGGGCGGGGAGAAGCCGTCGGTGGATCGGCCGCCCCGGCCGAGAGGTTGCGGGGGGTCGCCGTATGAAGAGCGTGGTCTGTGGTGGAAACTGTCCGGAGGATACGGACGTTGTGAGAGTGTCCGGGTCGGCAGGTCTGTTCATTCAGGGTTCGTCCTGCCCCACGGGCGGGTCTGTTTCGTTCAAGGGGAATCGCCCGTGAAGTTGTTTGCGAAGTTGTTCGGCAAGAGCGCACGCGAGGACGGCGGCAACGCCCGGCACCGCGCGGAGCGTCAGGGTCGCAGCGAGGAGGAGCAGGGCGCCGGGCGTCCGCTCTTCCGTGACGAGGTCGCTGGTCCGGGTGGTGACATTGCGGGCGGTCAGGGCGCGTCTTCTGTTGACCCCGCCGGTCCCGGCCGCATAGGTTCCGATCCGTACGCGACCAGCGTCCACGCGGCCGGGCCGCGGCAGGAGGATGGGTCCATGCCGGTGTGTACGCGGTGCGGACACCGCGCTGCCGAGGCGAGTCGGTTCTGCTCCAACTGCGGAACACCGATGCGCGGCGGCGCCCCCGCGGAGCGCGCGTCGGAGACGACGTCGACGATCTCCATCTCGGGGCTCGAGGCGTACGACAGCGAGACCACCGGTCAGACGGCGCTGCCGTCGCTGTCGCCGGAGGCGCAGGCCGCGGTGGACGCGCTGCCGCTGGGCTCGGCGCTCCTGGTGGTGCGCCGCGGGCCGAACTCCGGCAGCCGTTTCCTCCTCGACAGCGATCTGACGACCGCGGGCCGTCATCCGCAGAGCGACATCTTCCTGGACGACGTGACGGTGTCCCGTCGCCATGTCGAGTTCCGCCGGGCGGCCGACGGCAGCTTCACCGTCGCGGACGTCGGCAGCCTCAACGGCACGTACGTCAACCGTGAGCCGATCGACTCCGTGCTGCTCACCAACGGCGACGAGGTGCAGATCGGCAAGTACCGCATGGTCTTCTACACGAGCCAGCGGGGCGTCTGACCTCTCCCGGACGGGCGCCCGGGCCCCGGGCGCCCGTCCGGAGGGATGCGAGGGAAGGTCCATGCGGCGAACACCGACGACCGGTGCCGGCCACGGCGCCCCCGGCGCGGGTGACCGGCTGGTGAGCATCGGCACGGTCCTCAACCAGCTGCGGGAGGAGTTTCCCGAGGTCACCATCTCCAAGATCCGGTTCCTGGAGGCGGAGGGGCTCGTCGAGCCGCAGCGGACCGCCTCCGGGTACCGGAAGTTCAGCCGGAGCGACGTCGAGCGGCTGGCGCTGATCCTGCGGATGCAGCGGGACCACTATCTGCCGCTGAAGGTCATCCGGGAGCACCTGGAGGCCCTGGCGCGCGGGGAGCGGATCCAGCTGCCGGCGCAGGGCCCGCGCGCGGAGTCGCCGGATGACGCCGCTCTGGGGGAGCCGGACGAGGACAGGGCCACGGCGGCGCGGGTGGGCCGTGCCGAGCTGCTCGCCGCGGCGGAGGCCGGCGAGGAGGAGCTCGCCGAGTGGGAGGCGTACGGGCTGGTCGTGCCGGGAGCGGACGGCGGCTACGACGCGGAGGCGGTGACGGTCGCGCGGCTCGTCGCCGAGCTGGGCCGCTTCGGGCTGGAGCCGCGCCACCTGCGGGCCGTGAAGGCCGCCGCGGAGCGGGAGGCGGGCCTGGTGGAGCAGGTCGTCGCGCCGCTGCGGCGGCACCGCAATCCGCAGACCCGCGCGCACGCGGAGGCGACGGCGAAAGAGCTGGCCGGGCTGTCGGCGCGGCTGCACGCGGCCCTCCTCAGGTCGGCTCTCGGGGTGCGGTTCCCCTGACCCCGGCCGAACCCGACTATCCAAACCGGTGCGGCACGTCCTAGGGTTGCTGTGTGAACGAGCTCGATGTTGTCGGTGTCCGGGTGGAAATGCCGTCCAACCAGCCGATCGTGCTCCTGCGTGAAGTGGGAGGCGACCGCTACCTCCCGATCTGGATCGGTCCGGGGGAGGCGACGGCGATCGCCTTCGCCCAGCAGGGCATGACCCCTGCGCGGCCGCTCACCCATGATCTCTTCAAGGACGTCCTCGAGGCCGTGGGCCAGGAGCTGACCGAGGTCCGCATCACGGACCTGCGCGAAGGGGTCTTCTACGCGGAGCTGGTCTTCGCCAGCGGTGTCGAGGTGAGCGCCCGGCCCTCCGACGCCATAGCGCTGGCCCTGCGCACCGGAACGCCGATCTTCGGCAGTGACGGTGTCCTCGACGACGCGGGGATCGCGATCCCGGACGAGCAGGAGGACGAGGTGGAGAAGTTCCGCGAGTTCCTCGACCAGATCTCGCCCGAGGACTTCGGCACCGGCAGTCAGTGACCGCGCGGGCGGCGCCCACCGCGTGCGGGGCGCGCCCGGGGCGTGCGGAGGTGGTGATCACCCGGCGCCCGAGGCGCGCTCGGCGGGCTTTGCGCGCATCCGAGTAGCCGTTCCCGGAACGGGGACACGTCAAACCACTCTCAGGGTGATTATCACTCGGCGTGGCGAGTGTGGCGATCGTTGACGCACCCCTGGGGACTGCCTACCGTCGATGTGGCAGGTCAAGGACGGAGGGTCGGCGTGATGAGCAGCGGCGACGGTACGGCAGGGGGTCTCCCCGGACGCGGTCCGGCAGGGAGCCGGCCGTATCCGCTTCACGGAGGTCCGGCTCCGCTTGACGGGGGTGCGGCTCCGCTGCACGGGAACCCGGCCGAGCCGGCGACCGACGGTGTCGGGTACCGGGGCCCCACGGCGTGCGCGGCCGCCGGCATCACCTACCGGCAGCTCGACTACTGGGCCCGCACGGGCCTGGTCGAGCCGAGTGTCCGGCCCGCGTACGGATCGGGCACGCAGCGCCTCTACAGCTTCCGGGACGTCGTGGTCCTGAAGATCGTCAAGCGGTTCCTGGACACGGGCGTCGCGTTGCAGAACATCCGGGCCGCCGTGCAGCACCTGCGCGACCGCGAGGTGCGGGACCTGGAGCGTATGACGCTGATGAGCGACGGCGCGACGGTGTACGAGTGCGCGTCGCCGGACGAGGTGGTGGACCTCCTCCAGGGCGGGCAGGGGATCTTCGGGATCGCGGTCGGCGTGGTGTGGCGGGACGTGGAGGCGGCGCTGTCGCAGCTGCACGGGGAGCGGGTCGACACCGGGGAGACCCTCATCGGGCACCATCCGGCCGACGAGCTGGCCCGCCGCCGGCGTGACAAGGCCGTCTGAGCGGCCTCGCTCGACGTGCCCGACGTGCTGGGCCGGGGGCCCGGTGTCGCACGGGTGTGCGGGCGCTTGTCAGTGGGGTAGGGCAGCATCGGTGGTGTGAGAGCCGCGCCGACGATCCTCCATCTCGACATGGACGCCTTCTTCGCCGCCGTCGAACAGGCGGCGAAGCCCAGCCTGCGCGGCAAGCCCGTGATCGTGGGCGGTCTCGGCCCGCGCGGTGTCGTCGCCACCGCGTCGTACGAGGCGCGGCGGTTCGGTGTGCGCTCGGCGATGCCCATGGCGCAGGCGCGGCGCCTGGCGCCGAACGCCGCGTACCTGGTTCCGCGCTTCACCGTGTACCGGTCGGTGAGCCTGCGGGTCATGGAGCTGCTGGGCCGGCTGTCGCCGCTGGTGGAGCCGCTCAGCCTGGACGAGGCGTTCGTCGACCTGGAGGCCGGTGGCGCGGCGTACGACGGGGCGACGGCCCGGTCGGTGGGGGAGCGGCTGCGCCGGGACATCCGGGAGGTGACGGGGCTGACGGGGTCGGTGGGGCTCGCCGGGTCCAAGATGCTGGCGAAGATCGCGTCCGAGGAGGCCAAGCCGGACGGCCTGGTGGTCATCGAGCCCGGGACGGAGCGGGCGCTGCTGGCCCCGATGGGGGTGCGGACGCTCCCCGGTGTGGGACCGGCGACGGAGGAGCACCTGAGGCGGGCGGGGATGACGACCGTCGCCGACCTCGCGGAGGCGGGCGAGGACGAGCTCGTACGGCTGCTGGGCCGGGCGCACGGGGTCTCGCTGCACGCGATGGCGCTGGGGCGCGACGACCGGCCGGTGGTGGCGGAGCGGGACGCCAAGTCGGTCTCGGTGGAGGACACCTTCGACGTGGACCTGCACGACCGGGTGCGGGTGCGGTGGGAGGTGGAGCGGCTCGCGGAGCGGTGCGTGCGGCGGCTGCGGGCCGCGGGCCGGTCGGGGCGCACGGTGGTGCTGAAGGTGCGACGGTACGACTTCTCCACGCTGACCCGCTCCGAGACGCTGCGCGGGCCGACCGACGACCCGGTGGTCGTCCGGGAGGCCGCGGCGCGGCTGCTGGACGCCGTGGACACGACGGGCGGCGTGCGGCTGCTGGGCGTGAGGGTCAGCGGGCTGGCCGACTACACGCAGGAGGACCTGTTCGCCCAGGCGTCCGCGGGGGTGGTGCCGGACGGGCCGGCGGGTTCTGCGGAGGGGCCGGGACCCGTGGCGGTGGAGGGCGCTGCCGTGCCCGGCGGGGCGGGCGGGAGCGCCGGGACGGAGCGGGTGGCCGGCCGGGCGGACGCGGTGGACGCGGTGGACGCGGTGGTGGGGACGGATCGGGCGGCGCGGGCGGATGTGGTGGGCCGGGCGGACCGGGGACTGGACGGGGCCCCGCCGCCCGGTGAGCCCCCGCCGGGCGGCTCGGGCCGGCCCGAGGGGCCTGGGCCGGATGCCCGAGGGGGCGGCGAGGGCGTGCCGGGGGAGCGGCACTGGGCCGCCGGGGCCGATGTGCGGCACGCCGTCCACGGCGCCGGGTGGGTGCAGGGCAGCGGGGTCGGCCGGGTGACCGTGCGGTTCGAGGAGCCGTGGTCGGCGCCCGGCCGGGTGAGGACCTTCCGGACGGACGATCCGCAGCTGGAGCCGTCCGACCCGCTGCCCCTGGTCGGCGGCGGGCCTCAGCCCGTTCCGTCGGGCACCGACCCGACGGGCCCGCCGGGGGGCGACGGGGCCCCGGGGGCGGACGGCGGGGCGAGGCCGTAGTGGCGGTAGAGCCGCAGCTCCTGCTGCGGGGAGAGGTGGCGGCCCACCCCGAAGCCGGGGGCGTCCTTGACGAGGGCCTTGGGGTACGGGACGTGCAGGCCGTCGGCGGCGACCCGGCTGGGCCCCAGCGGGACGAACGCGTCCCGGCCGAACAGGCCCGTCCGTACGGCCGCCCACACGGGCGCCCCCGTCGCGTCGTCCAGGTACACCTCGTCCACCGTGCCGATCCTGTGGCCGTCGCCGTCGAACGCCTTGCGCCCGATCAGGCCGCGCGGGTCGATGTCGCTCTGCACCGTTCCTCCAGTCGGTCGCAAGCGGTCCGTGCACACCACGAAAGGGCACAACGGTGACGTCGGCCACTCGACGGATCGGCCCGGAACGTCGCTGGTAGGCTGGAGATGGCCGCTGACCCCGTGCGGGAGAGTCCTTCGGAGAAATCGTCCGGAGGCGCCGAAGGAGCAAATCCTCCCCGGAATCTCTCAGGCCCACGTACCGCACGGACGAGGTCACTCTGGAAAGCAGGGCGGGCGTCGGACGGCACCCGCTCTCACCGACGGTGAAAGCCATGCCCTCCGCCCGGAGTGCGCGGCGAAGCTCTCAGGTTGAGATGACAGAGGGGGAGGCCGTCCGGGCACCCGCGCCGCGGTGCCCCTCGCAGGTCGCTACGACCAGGAGGCCCCCGTACATGACCGCCAACCGCATTCCGCTCTCCCAGCTCGAGCGGGGCACCCCCTTCGAGCAGCGCCACATCGGCCCCGACGCCGAGGCGCGCGCCAAGATGCTCGCGCAGGTCGGCTACGGCTCGCTCGACGAGCTCACGGCGGCCGCGGTGCCGGACGTGATCAAGAGCGCCGAGGCCCTCGGCCTGCCCGAGGCCCGCAGCGAGGCCGAGGTCCTCGCCGAGCTGCGGGACCTCGCCGATCGCAACCAGGTGCTGGCGCCGATGATCGGCCTCGGCTACTACGGCACGTTCACCCCGCCGGTCATCCTCCGCAACGTGATGGAGAACCCCGCCTGGTACACGGCCTACACGCCGTACCAGCCGGAGATCTCCCAGGGCCGCCTGGAGGCCCTGCTCAACTTCCAGACCGTCGTCGCCGACCTGACCGGCCTGCCCACCTCCGGCGCCTCCCTCCTGGACGAGGGCACCGCCGCCGCCGAGGCCATGTCCCTCGCGCGGCGCGTCGGCAAGGTCAAGAACGGCGTCTTCCTGGTCGACGCCGACGCCCTGCCGCAGACCGTCGCCGTCATCCAGACCCGCGCCGAACCGACCGGCGTCGAGGTCGTCGTCGCCGACCTGTCCGACGGCATCCCGGCCGAGGTCGCCGAGCGCGGCGTCTTCGGCGTCCTCCTCCAGTACCCCGGCGCGTCCGGCGCCGTCCGCGACATCAAGCCGCTGATCGACGCCGCCCACGAGCTGGGTGCCGTCGTCACCGTCGCCGCCGACCTGCTGGCGCTCACCCTGCTCACCTCGCCCGGCGAGCTGGGCGCCGACATCGCCGTCGGCACCACCCAGCGGTTCGGCGTCCCGATGGGCTTCGGCGGCCCGCACGCCGGCTACATGGCCGTCCGCGACACGTTCGCCCGCAGCCTCCCCGGCCGGCTCGTCGGCGTGTCCGTCGACGCCGACGGCAACAAGGCCTACCGCCTCGCCCTGCAGACCCGCGAGCAGCACATCCGCCGCGAGAAGGCCACCAGCAACATCTGCACCGCCCAGGTGCTCCTCGCCGTCATGGCCGGCATGTATGCCGTCTACCACGGCCCCGAGGGCCTGCGGGAGATCGCGCAGCGCACCCACCGCTACGCGGCGGTCCTCGCGGCCGGTCTGCGCGCCGGCGGCGTCGAGGTCGTCCACGGCGACTTCTTCGACACGATCACCGCGCGCGTGCCCGGCAAGGCCGCCGAGGTCGTCGCCGCGGCCCGCGAGAACGGCGTCAACATCCACCAGGCGGACGCCGACCACGTCTCCGTCGCCTGCGACGAGACCACCGGCCGCGCCCAGCTCACCGCCGTCTGGGCCGCCTTCGGCGTGACCGGCGACATCGAGGCCCTGGACGCCGCCACCGGCGACGCGCTGCCCGGCTCGCTGCTGCGCACCGACGCGTACCTGACGCACCCGGTCTTCCACGCGCACCGCTCCGAGACCGCGATGCTGCGCTACCTGCGCAAGCTGGCGGACCGCGACTACGCGCTGGACCGCGGGATGATCCCGCTCGGCTCCTGCACCATGAAGCTGAACGCCACCACCGAGATGGAACCGGTCACCTGGCCCGAGTTCGGCCAGATGCACCCCTTCGCCCCGGCGGAGCAGGCCGAGGGCTACCTCACCCTCATCCACGAGCTGGAGGACCGCCTCGCCGAGGTCACCGGCTACGACAAGGTGTCCATCCAGCCCAACGCCGGCTCGCAGGGCGAGCTCGCCGGGCTCCTCGCCGTCCGCGCCTACCACCGCGCCAACGGCGACGCCCAGCGCACCGTCTGCCTCATCCCGTCCTCCGCGCACGGCACCAACGCCGCGTCCGCCGTCATGGCCGGGATGAGGGTCGTCGTCGTCAAGACCGCCGACGACGGCGAGATCGACGTCGCCGACCTGCGCGCCAAGATCGAGCAGTACCGCGACGAGCTGGCCGTACTGATGATCACCTACCCGTCGACGCACGGCGTCTTCGAGGAGCACGTCGCCGACATCTGCGCCCAGGTCCACGAGGCCGGCGGCCAGGTGTACGTCGACGGCGCCAACCTCAACGCGCTCGTCGGCCTGGCGAAGCCCGGCAAGTTCGGCGGCGACGTCTCGCACCTGAACCTGCACAAGACGTTCTGCATCCCGCACGGCGGCGGTGGCCCCGGCGTCGGCCCGGTCGCGGTCCGCTCCCACCTCGCCCCGTACCTGCCGAACCACCCGCTCCAGCCGTCCGCCGGCCCGGAGACCGGGGTCGGCCCGATCTCGGCGGCGCCGTGGGGCTCGGCCGGCATCCTGCCGATCTCCTGGGCGTACGTGCGGCTGATGGGCGGCGAGGGCCTCAAGCGCGCCACGCAGGTCGCCGTCCTCGCGGCGAACTACGTCGCCAAGCGCCTGGAGCCGCACTTCCCGGTCCTCTACACCGGTCCGGGCGGCCTCGTCGCGCACGAGTGCATCATCGACCTGCGGCCGCTGTCGAAGGCGACGGGCGTCAGCGTGGACGACATCGCCAAGCGGCTGATCGACTACGGCTTCCACGCGCCGACCATGTCGTTCCCGGTCGCCGGCACGCTGATGATCGAGCCGACCGAGAGCGAGGACCTGACCGAGCTCGACCGGTTCTGCGACACGATGATCGCCATCCGCGCCGAGATCGAGAAGGTCGCCACGGGCGCCTGGCCCGCCGACGACAACCCGCTGCGCAACGCCCCGCACACGGCGGCCGCGCTCGGCGGCGCGTGGGACCACGCCTACAGCCGTGAGGAGGCCGTCTTCCCGGCCGGGGTCTCGGCGGCGGACAAGTACTGGCCGCCGGTGCGCCGCATCGACGGGGCCTACGGCGACCGCAACCTGGTCTGCTCCTGCCCGCCGCTGGACGAGTACGACGCCTGAGCGGTGCGGCCGGGCCCTGGGCGGCGCGGCTGACGCCTGATCCGCGTGAGGCGGACCGGAGAGACGCCGAGGGGCCGGTACGGAGGACATCACCTCCGTACCGGCCCCTCGGCGTGCGCGTCCCCGGTCGTACGTCCCCGGTCGTACGGCGCCTGGCCGTACGCGGCCGGTCGTACGCGGCCTCGGCCGTACCGGTGCCCGTCCCTCCGCGTGCCCGGCGACGGGCCGGGGTGGTGGGCCGGGTGATGGGCCGGGGTGGTGGGTCAGGCGGCCTTCGCGACCCGCGCCGTGGTGAGCGGGCGGTGCGGCGCGATGATCTGGCCGTCCGGCAGCAGTTCACCCGTGTCCTCGAACAGCAGGACGCCGTTGCACAGCAGGCTCCAGCCCTGCTCCGGGTGGTGGGCCACCACGCGGGCGGCCTCCCGGTCGGCGGAGTCTGCGGTCGGGCAGGGTGACTGGTGCTGGCACATGGCTCGGTTCTTTCGCTGCGATGTGGAGTCTGCTCTGCGGCTCGACACGGTGTTCATGGCCGCCCCCCGTCTTTCGATCGGTCCGTTCCCAGTGTTGCCCCACGGGCGTGATTCCGCAGGGATTTCGCGGCACCGCTTCCTGTTGGGGAAGGACGAGTCACCCGCGCGGATGGTTCGGCTCAACCACCCCCTCCCTTCGGGTGGTTCTGCCTGGTCGGGCTGGACTAGCCCGGATGGACCAGACGTGCGCGCAGCGGTGCCCCGCGCCCCTCCCGGGAGGGACGCGGGGCACCGCGGTGCCGGGTGGGCGCCCGGGCGGTCCGGTCGTCGCCGGGCCGCTGGAGGCCGCCCGTCAGGCCGTCGAGCCGAGCAGCGGCGGCGGTGCCAGCCGCACGGCGAGCCGGGGCAGCAGGTCCGCGACGCGGTACGGGCGGTGCGCGGCGATCCCGGGGGGCGCGGGCGCCAGCGGGATCAGCACGTCCGCCGGGGCCGGGGAGCCCTCGGCCGGGTCCGCCTCCGGGTCGCCGTGCAGCCACAGGGTGAGCATGTACAGGTCGGGCACCGACAGCAGGCGCGGCTGCCACGGCGACCCGGACGCGTCCGCCTGGCGCAGGGCCCGCTCCGTGGAGGTGAGGTAGGGGCCTTCGAAGAAGTGCGAGAAGGTCCAGCCGCCCGCCGTGCGCAGGGTGTCGGCGGCGGCCAGGGTCGCCGCGCCCTCACGGATGAGGAAGCGCCACCCCGCGAGGCGGGTGGCGGGCGCGCCGGCCGGCCCCGCGCCCGGCGCGGGCGCGGGCCGCGGCTCCGGTTCGAACTCCGGCCGGGACGGGGAATCGGACGAGGGAGCGGCCAGGACGTGCACGGGCAGCGGGAGTTCGGCGCTGAGCGGTCCCGGGACGGACCGCAGGGCGGGGGTGCCCGCCTCGCGCAGGGCGGGGGAGCCCAGAGCCACGAGGACGCTGTGCAGGGCGGGCGCGGGCGCCGGGGAGACGTGGAGCGGCATGTGGGTCGCCTCTCACTCAAGAGACAGGAGGAGGTGGAGCGTGCGTGGGTGCGGACGACGCTGTCAGCGACGGGGCCGTGGGGCCGCCGGTACGCCGTGCCGGGCGCCGGGATCCCAGCCTCGCGAGCGGAGTTTATACGACAAATGTTCACACCATGTTTCCGCTAGCCGCCCGCGATAACCTCGTCAAGACGGCTGCGCGCCTCGGATCGGCAGCCATTTCCGGTGAATTATCCGCTGCCTCGAAGCCCTGCCTGCGGCGTTCCCCACGGGGCGGACGGCTGGATATCGCCGCCCATTTCCCCCGCGCCGCACGGCGTGATCTGCTAGCCGCTCCATGCCTCCGGAATGTGCCGGACGCCTCTCCCGAGCAGAGTAGTGGCAAAGCCCTCGCCGGGTGGGCGTTACGGATCGGCGGGGCTGGGCATCATCGTTGCTGACCGAGCGGCGACGCCGCGTGTCGCCCACTCGAGGAGGGACGCTTCGATGGGGGAGAAGGTCGTGGCAGTCAGGTTCGACCTGGCCGATCGGCAGAGGTACCGCAGGAAACTCCGGGGCTGCCTGGACGCCCTGGGGCGGCTCCTCACGGAGAAACGGTTCGACCGGCCGCGCAATCTCATGGGGCTGGAGATAGAACTGAATCTCGCGGGCCCCGACGGGCTGCCCCGGATGATGAATGCGCAGGTGCTGGAGCGCATCGCCAGCCGCGATTTCCAGACCGAACTCGGGATGTTCAATCTCGAAGTGAACATCGCTCCGCACCCCCTCGCCGGGCACGTTTTCTCCCAGCTTTCCGAGGAGCTGCGCACCGGCCTGGGATACGCCCACCGGAAAGCGGAGGAGCTCGGCGCCGGCATCCTGATGATCGGCATCCTGCCCACGCTCACCCGCCACGACGTGGACCTGGTGAACATCTCGGACGTCGACCGCTACGTGCTGCTCAACGACCAGATCGTCGCCGCACGGGGCGAGGACTTCACGCTGGAGATCGAGGGCGTGGAGCGGCTGGCCTGCACGGCGGCCTCCATCACCCCGGAAGCCGCCTGCACCTCCGTGCAGCTCCACCTCCAGGTCACCCCGCAGCGCTTCGCCGACGTGTGGAACGCGGCGCAGGCCGTCGCCGCCGTGCAGATCGCGACCGGCGCGAACTCCCCGTTCCTCTTCGGCCGCGAGCTGTGGCGCGAGACCCGGCCGCCGCTGTTCCAGCAGGCCACGGACACCCGGCCGCCGGAACTGCAGGCGCAGGGGGTGCGGCCGCGCACCTGGTTCGGCGAGCGCTGGGTGGACGGCGCCTACGAGCTGTTCGAGGAGAACCTCCGCTACTTCCCCGCGCTGCTGCCGTTGTGCGGTGACGAGGACCCGCTGCGCGTCCTCGACGACGGCGGCGTCCCGTCCCTGCAGGAACTCGTCCTGCACAACGGAACCGTCTACCGCTGGAACCGGCCCGTGTACGGGGTGGTGGACGGGGTGCCGCACCTGCGGGTGGAGAACCGCGTCCTGCCCGCCGGCCCCACCGTCGAGGACGTCGTCGCCAACGCCGCCTTCTACTACGGGCTGGTGCGCGCCCTCGCCGAGGACCCGAGGCCGGTGTGGCGGCGCATGGCGTTCCAGGACGCCGCCGGCAACTTCGACACCGCCTGCCGGTACGGCATCGACGCCGAGCTGCGCTGGCCCCGCCCCGGTCGCGGCGGTGTGACCGCCGTGCCCGCGGTGAAGCTCGTACGGGACGAGCTGCTGCCGCTCGCGGCGTCCGGGCTGGACGCGTGGGGCATCGAGCCCGCCGACCGGGACCGCTGCCTCGGCATCATCGAGGAGCGCTGCCGGCGCCGGGTCAACGGGGCGTCATGGCAGAGCGAAACGTTTCACCGGGCGCAGGAGGCGGGTCTCGACCGGGAGGCGGCCCTCGCGGCCACCGCCCGCCGCTACCGCGAACTGGCGCTCACCGGCGAGCCGGTGCACACCTGGCCGGCCGGGGCGCCGGGACCTTACCCGCGGGACGGCCGCTGAGGCGTCGGCGGGCTCCCGCCCGGGGGACGGCCGTCGCGCCTCGGAGTCCTGCCCCGCGCAACGGCCGCCGCGCGACCCGCCCTGCGTCCGGCATCCGGCGTTTGGCGTCGGGAGTCGGGCGTCGGGCGTCCTGAGTCCGGGGTCCGGGGTCCGGGGTCCGGCGTCCGGGGTCCGGCGTCCGGCGGGGGTGTTTCGCGGGGGACCCGTCCACGTGGCCCGCGCCGCCGTCGGGCAAGCTGGACGCGCAAGGTCCACGACGGGAGGCGCGCGTGCGGACAGGTGCGGAACGGACGGCGGGAGCGGCCACGCCGCCGGGCGAGCCACGGGAGGTCCTGCGGTCCGAGACGCTGATCGTGCTCGCCCTGTCGCTCGGCGCGAGCGCGGTGTCCTCGCTGATCAGCTTCGTCGGGTCGCTGACGAGACCCGGCGGCCTCAAGGACCAGGCGGCCACCCTCAACGGCTCCTTCGCGCCCGGCCGCCCGTGGCTGGACCTCGCCTGGCAGCTCTTCTCCCTCGCCACCGCGCTCGTGCCCGTGGTCCTCGTCGCGCACCTGCTGACCCGCGAGGGCGCGGGACTGCGCGCCATCGGCTTCGACCGCCGCCACCCCTGGTCGGACCTCGGGCGCGGCACCCTCGTGGCGGCCGCCATCGGCAGTGCCGGACTCGCCTTCTACCTGCTGTCGCGGGCCGTCGGCATGAACCTCACGGTCGTGCCCGAGTCGCTGCCCGGCGAGTGGTGGAAGTTCCCCGTGCTCATCCTGTCGGCGATCCAGAACTCCGTGGTGGAGGAGGTCATCGTCGTCGGCTACCTGTTGCGCCGGCTGGGGCAGCTCGGCTGGTCGCCCACGGCGGCGCTCGCCGCCAGCGCGCTGCTGCGCGGCTCGTACCACCTGTACCAGGGCATCGGCGGGTTCATCGGCAACCTGGTCATGGGCGTCGTCTTCGTGCTGCTGTACCGGCGCTGGGGGCGGGTCGGGCCGCTGGTGGTGGCGCACGCACTGCTGGACATCGTCGCCTTCGTCGGCTACGCCCTGCTCGCGGGCCGGGTCGGGTGGCTGCCCACGGCGTGACCGGTGCGGGCGCGGGCGCGGGCACGGGCGCCGGGTGCGGGGGCCGGGTGCGGGACGCGGTCGGGCGCGGTGCCCGGCGCCCGAGCCGGCGTCAGGCGCGGAGGTCGCCGTCGATCACGGTGACCGCCTGACCGGTCAGCAGCGTCCGCTCGCCGCGCAGCGCCGTGCGGACGACCCCGGTGCGGGCGCCGCCCTGCAGGCCGGTCAGCTCGCTCCGGCCGAGGCGCGCCGACCAGAACGGGGCCAGGGCCGTGTGCGCACTGCCCGTGACCGGGTCCTCGTCGATTCCCACGTTCGGGAAGAAGCCGCGCGAGACGAAGTCGTGGCCGCGCGCCGGGTCCTTCGCCGCAGCCGTCACGATCACGCCCCGGTCCGACAGCGCGGCCAGCGCCGCCAGGTCGGGCGCGAGGCCCCGTACGGCGCTCTCGTCCCGCAGCTCGACCAGGAGGTCCCCGATGTGGGCGGCCGTGTCGTGCACCGACACGACCTCCGCGCCCAGCGCCTCGGCGAGGCCCTCGGGCGCTTCCACCGGGGTGAGCGTCGAGGTGGGGAAGTCCATCGTGATCGTGCCGTCCTCGGCGGCGGTCGTGACGAGGACCCCGCAGCGGGCGGCGAAGCGCACGGTGCCGGTGGCCAGGCCCGCCGTGTGCAGGACGTGCGCGGTGGCCAGCGTGGCGTGGCCGCACATGTCCACCTCGGTCGCCGGGGTGAACCAGCGCAGCGCCCAGTCGGCGTCGCCGCCGGGTGGCAGCGGGTGCGCGAAGGCGGTCTCGGAGAGGTTGACCTCCGCGGCGACCCGCTGGAGCCACCGGTCGTCGGGGAAGGCGTCGAGGAGCAGGACGCCCGCCGGGTTGCCGGACAAGGGACGGTCGGTGAAGGCGTCGACGATTCGGATGCGCATGGCGGAGACCGTACGCGCACGCCGGACCGGCCGGCCAAGGCCAATCCGGGACGTCTGGCCCCGATCACCGTCGCGTCGTGCGGGTGCGAGCCGCGGTCGAGCCCGGCGGCGCGGTCTCCTCCCTGAGGAGGAGGCGCCGGGGCCCGGAGCCCACCCTGTGTGGGACGCCGCATGCTCCCTCACGAGGATGCCCGCGGGCGCGCCCGCCTGATGAGGTGGGAGGGTGCAGAGCTCCCCCTCGCGTCACCCGGCCCGCCCCGCCCGCGCGCCTGCCGCGGCGGCCGCCGGCCGGGACACCGCCGAGGACGCCGACCCCGGGGCGGGTCAGGGCGCCGATGCGCGCGCGGTGCGGGACGCCGGGGCCCGCGCGGTGCGGGACGCCGGGGCGGGGGACGGACTCGGCGCCGAACTCGCCGCCGTCGTGGCCGCGGCGCGGCGCAGGGCCGCGCGTGACGGCGACCGGCAGATCGACACCGCGCACCTCCTGCACTCGCTCGCGGAGTCCCACCCGGAGGTCCGGGCCGCCCTCGGGGCGGAGCGCGCCGCCCGTGTCCTCGCCTACCTCGTCCAGCGCAGCATCGGCTACGGGCTCCGCTGGCACGGCACCGTGGAGGACTCGGGCGCGGGAGCGGTCGTGCGAGGGGGCGAGGCGCCGGAGCCCCCCGGACCGGCCGCGACGGACGAGGCCGGTCCGACCGGATGGGCCGGCTCCGCCGTCCGGGAGGGGGCCGGGCCGCGGGGGTCCGCCGTCCGGGAGGGGGCCGGGTCCGCGGGCCCCGTCCTCGCGGGCGTGCGGGCCGGGTGGTCGCCCGCGGCGGGCGCCGCCCTGGAGGCCGCCCTCGCGCGGGCACGGGCCAGGGGCGAGCCGCGCGCCCGGCCCCTCGACCTGCTCGCCGGGCTCGCCGCCGACCCGCACTGCCGGGCCGTGCAGGTCCTCACCCGCGCGGGAGTCGACAGGGGCCTGCTGACCGCCCGCGTCGAGCATCCGTCTCAACAGGTGCGACAGGCTTTACGCTCCTGACAGACGCCTGCCATCATGTGCCGATGCACGCGTCTCAGGTGAGAAGCGCCGGCCTGGGACTGGCCCTGGCCTCGGCCTTCGCTTTCGGTGGATCGGGTGTGGCGGCCAAGCCGCTCATCGAGGCGGGCCTCGACCCGCTCCACGTGGTGTGGCTGCGGGTGACCGGCGCCGCGCTCGTCATGCTGCCCCTGGCCTGGCGCCACCGCGATCTGCTCCGCCGCAGACCGGCCCTCCTCGCGGGCTTCGGCCTGCTGGCCGTCGCGGGTGTCCAGGCGTTCTACTTCGCCGCGCTCTCCCGCATCCCCGTCGGCGTGGCCCTGCTCATCGAGTACCTGGCGCCCGCGCTCGTGCTCGGCTGGGTCCGCTTCGTGCAGCGCCGCCCGGTGACGCGGGCCGCCGCCCTCGGGGTCGTCCTCGCCGTGACCGGCCTCGCCTGCGTGGTGGAGGTGTGGTCCGGGCTCGGCTTCGACGTGCTCGGGCTCCTCCTCGCCCTCGGCGCCGCCTGCTGCCAGGTCGGCTACTTCGTCCTGTCCGACCAGGGCGCCGACGGGGAGCGGCCCGTCGACCCGCTGGGCGTCATCGCGTACGGCCTGCTCGTCGGCGCCGCCGTCCTCACCGTCGTGGCCCGCCCCTGGGGCATGGAGTGGGGCGTCCTCGCCGGCGCCGCCGACCTGGGCGGCACCGCCGCGCCCGCCTGGGCGCTGCTCGGCTGGATCGTGCTCGTCGCGACCGTTCTCGCGTACGTCACCGGGGTCGTCTCGGTGCGGCGGCTGTCCCCGCAGGTCGCCGGGGTGGTGGCCTGCCTGGAGGCGGTCATCGCCACCGTCCTCGCCTGGGTGCTGCTCGGCGAGCACCTGTCGGCGCCGCAGATCGCGGGCGGCACACTCGTGCTCGTCGGCGCCTTCATCGCCCAGCGGTCCACGCCCAAGGCCGCCTCCGGGCCCGTGGCGGGCTCCGACCCCCTGCCCGGCCAGGACAGGTTGTCCACCGACCGGGCCGCCACCTAGGCTGCCCGCCATGCACGCGACCGTACTTCCGCCTCCCGCCGCGTGACGCGGGCGGCGGCCTCCTGACGAAGACCCGGCTCGGGCAGCGCCCCGAGCGGCCCGTCGCTGCCCGCGTGCGCAGCAGAGCAGCCGCAAGCCGTCTTCCCACCGGAGCATCACGTGTCGCACCACCCCGTCCGTACGTCCACGCCCGCCGCCGCGTCCGTCGGGCGCAGCCTCCTCTACCTCATCGTCGCCGGGGTCGCCTGGGGCACCGCGGGGGCCGCCGCCTCCCTCCTCTTCCGGGCCAGCGACTTCGGGTCGCTCGCCCTCTCCTTCTGGCGCTGCGTCGGGGGGCTCGTCCTCCTGCTCGGCGTCCTCGCCGTGCGCCGGCGCCCCGCGGGCGGCCGGCGCACCCGCTCGCGGCGGCGCGTGCTCGGGCAGGTGCTCGGCACCGGGATCGGGCTGGCCGTCTTCCAGAGCGCCTACTTCGCGGCCGTCGACGCGACCGGTCTCGCGGTCGGCACCGTCGTCACCCTGGGTGCCGGGCCCGTCCTGATGGCGGTGGGCGCCCGGCTCGCCCTGGGCGAGCGGCTGGGACGCGGCGGTGCGGCCGCGGTCGCCGGGGCGCTCGCCGGGTTGGCGGTCCTCGTCCTGGGCGGTGACGCGGCGACCGTGCGGCCCGCCGGAGTGGTCCTCGCGCTGCTGTCGGCCGCCGCGTACGCCGCGATGACGCTGCTGACCCGGTGGCTGGGCCGTGACGGGGGCGGCGGCGACGCGCTGACGACCACCACCTGGGCGTTCGCGGTGAGCGCCGTCGGGCTGCTGCCGCTCGCCGCCGCGGAGGGACTGGTGCCGCACACGGCCGAACCGGCACGGGTCCTGGCGCTCATGGCCTACGTGGCCGCCGTGCCGACCGCGCTCGCGTACGCCCTGTACTTCGTGGGCGCGGCCGCGGTGCGGTCGGCGACCGTGTCCGTGATCATGCTGCTCGAACCGGTGAGCGCGGCGGCCATCGCGGTCGTCCTGCTCGACGAGCGGCTGACCGCCGCGACCGTGGCGGGCACCCTGCTGCTGCTCGCGGCGGTGACCGGGCTGGCGCTCGGCGAGACCCGGCTGGCGGCGGCCCGGCGCGGCGAGGCGACGGGGGAGGCGGCCGGGACGGGGGCCGGGGCCGGGACGGGGGACGGGGCCGGGACGGGGGACGGGGCCGGGACGGGGGACGGGGCTGGGCCCGGCACCGGTCCCGGCTCCCGTTCCTGCTCCGATCACGGATTCGGGTCCCGCTGCGGCTGCGGCAGCGGCCCCGGTTCCGGCTCCGGCGGGGCGGGGCCGGAGCCGCGTGGCGGACGCCCCGCGCCGCGGGGGGCGGCGACCCCTCAGAGCGCGGCGAGGTAGCCGGGGAGGGCGATCGACGGGTCCAGGTCCCGGTCGGGCTGGGCCGCTCCGTACCGCGTGGTCAGCGGGATCACCCCGGCCCAGTGGGGCAGGCCCAGGTCCTCGGGCTCCTCGTTGACGCCGCCGGTGCGCACCTTGGCGGACACCTCGGCCAGGTCGAGGCGGAGGACGGCCGTCGCGGCCAGCTCCCTGGCGTTGGCGGGCCGGGAGTCCGCCGAGCGGCCGGGCACGACGTGGTCGACGAGGGCGTCCAGCGCGGCGAGCTTCTCCTGCCGGTCCGTGACCTGGTGGGCGGTGCCGTGCACCACGACCGAGCGGTAGTTGACCGAGTGGTGGAAGGCCGAGCGGGCCAGGACCAGTCCGTCGACGTGGGTGACCGTCAGGCACACGGGCAGGCCCGCGTCCGTCCCGCCGGCGCCCGCCATGCGCGGCGGCCGGGATCCCGTGGAGCCGTGGACGTACAGCCGCTCGCCGACCCGCCCGTACAGGGTGGGCAGCACGACCGGACGGCCGTCGCGGACGAAGCCCAGGTGGCAGACGTACGCCTCGTCGAGTATCGCGTGGACCAGCTCCCGGTCGTAGGACGCCCTCGGGCGGCCCCGGGTCGGGACGGTGAGCTCGGTCGGTTCGTACGCCCCGCGGGACCCGGGCGCCCTATGGGCTTCCACGGCCCCGTGGGCGGCGGGGGTGGCGGTCTCCGGCATTGCGGCCTCCATTGCACTAGTGCATAATGCTGTTTGTGCTAGGAGAGTATCGGATCAGTGGGCGCCGCGCATCGGAGATCACGGCGAGCGTGGAGCGCGGCGTCGCGTCGGGCGACCTGCGGCCGGGCCAGGCGCTTCCGCCCATGCGGGAGCTGGCGGCCGGCCTGGGGGTGAATCCGAACACGGTCGCGGCCGCGTACCGGGCCCTGCGCGAGCGGGGCGTCATCGAGACCGCCGGACGCCGGGGCAGCCGGGTGCGCGCGCGGCCGGCGACCACCGCGCGGGACGCCGTGCGGATCGAGGCCCCCGAGGGCGTACGGGACCTCGGCCACGGCAACCCGGACCCGGCCCTGCTGCCGCCGCTGGGTCCCGCACTGGCGGCCGCCGCGACCGCGGGCGCGGGGCGGCCCGTGATGTACGGGGAGCCGCCCGTCGACGAGGACCTCGCCCGGCTCGCCCGCGCCGCGCTGGACGCGGACGGGGTGCCCGACGGGCCCGTGGGGGTGGCGGGCGGCGCGCTGGACGCCATCGAGCGGATCCTCGCCGCACACCTGCGGCCGGGCGACGCGGTGGCGGTCGAGGACCCGGGCTGGGGCAGCGTGCTCGACCTCGTGCCGGCGCTGGGCCTGCGGGCCGTGCCCGTGGCCGTGGACGACGACGGGCCGCTGCCGGACCAGGTGGAGCGGGCGGTACGGGACGGCGGCGCCCGCGCGGTGGTCGTCACCGCGCGGGCGCAGAACCCGACGGGCGCCGCGCTGGGCGCCGAGCGGGCGGCGCGGCTGCGGGAGGTGCTGGGCCGGCACCCGGAGGTGCTCGTCGTGGAGGACGACCACGGGCACGGCTTCGTCGACGCGCCGCTCCGGCCGCTCGGCGGGGCGACCGGCCGGTGGGCGTTCGTCCGGTCGGTCGCCAAGGCGTACGGGCCGGACCTGCGCCTCGCCGTCTTCACCGGCGACGCCGACACCGTGGACCGGGTGCTCGGACGGCTGCGGCTCGGACCCGGCTGGGTGAGCCACGTCCTCCAGCGGGCCGTCGTGCACCTCTGGCGGACCGGCGCCGTCGACCGGGCGGCGGTGGCGCGGTCGTACGGGGAGCGGCGCGACGCGCTGGTCCGGGCGCTCGCGGACCGGGGCGTGCGGGCGCACGGGCGCAGCGGGATGAACGTGTGGGTGCCGGTGGCCGACGAGACCGGCGCGGTGGCGCGGCTGCTGCAGGCCGGGTGGGCGGTGGCGCCGGGCGCCCGGTTCCGGCTCGCATCGCCGCCCGGTGTCCGGCTGACCGTGTCCGGGCTGACCGGCGCCGACATCGAGCCGCTGGCCGCCGCGGTGGCCGCGGCGGTGACGGCGGGGACCGCGGCGGTGCGGTCGTACCGCTGAGGCGCGGCGGCCGACGGCCGACGGCCGGCGGCTGTCGCCTGGTGGCCGTCCCCGTCGCCGGGTCGGGGCCGGCGCCCCCGGCCCTGTCGCCTCAGGTGGAGCGCCCCCGCCGTGCGGTACGGCCGGTGCGGGAGGGGGGCGAGGAGCGGGGCGCGGTGCGGGAGGCGCGCGGGGCGGCTCCCGCCCGGCTCTGCGTCAGCGCCGCGCCCGCCAGTACGATCAGCGCGCCGACCGGGGTGTTCCAGGTCAGCGGCTCGTCGAGCAGGGTCACCCCGGCAGCCGTCGCGATGACCGGGATGAAGTAGGTGACCATCTGGCCGGTCGTCGGGCCGACCTCCGCGACGATCCCGTACTGGACGAGCATCGCGAAGCCCGTACCCAGCGCGCCGAGCGCGACCACCGCCAGCAGCGGGAGGACCGGGAACGCCTCGGGCAGGCTGGTGAGCAGCGGCGTCACCACCGCGAGCTGCGCCGTCGCCAGCATCAGTTGCGCGCCGGTCAGGGACAGGTGCGACTCCCCGCGCCCCGCCAGGGTGCGGCGTACGTAGATCCAGCCGACCGGGTAGCTCAGCGACGCCAGCAGCGCCATGGCGGTGCCGGTCATGTCCACGCCGGAGAAGCCCTGCCAGGCGCCCAGCACCGTGAGGACGCCCAGGAAGCCGACGCCCAGACCGGCGACGCGGCGGCGCGTCGGGCGGTCCTCGGAGAGGGCGACCAGCGACAGGGCCATGCCCCACAGCGGCGAGGTGGCGTTGCAGATGCCCGCCAGGGTCGACGGGATCGTCAGCTCGGCGTACGCGAAGAGCGAGAACGGCAGGGCGTTGAGGAAGAACGCCGCCACCGCCAGGTGCGCCCACGTCCGCGCACCGCGCGGCAGGCCCGCCCGCCGCACCGCCATGGCCGCGACGAGCACCAGCGTGCCGAAGAGCAGCCGCCCGAACGTCACCTGGAACGGCGCGTACGCCGACGTGCCGACCTTGATCAGCAGGAAGCTGAAGCCCCACACGACCGCGAGCGCCGCGAAGCGCACCCGCCAGTCGACGCGGGCCCGCCGGTCCGCGGGGCCGGGCGAGGGCGCCGTCGACGGGGCATCGGAGGCAGATGGCGGGGCGGGCGACGGGGAGGACGGCGCGGGCGGGGACGAGGGCGCGGGCGGGGACGAGGGTGCGGGCGGAGGCGGGGGCGCTGTGCTCATGGCGCCCAGCCTGGACCCGATGATCTCTTAGAACAAGTGAGATCTTCTTGATGCTTCCCCTTAGTATCGCTTATGTGTTGAACCTGGAGCGCCTCCGCACCCTCGACGCCCTCGCCCGCCACGGCTCGGTGAGCGGCGCCGCCGACGCACTGCACGTCACGACCTCGGCCGTCTCGCAGCAACTGGCCAAGCTGGAGCGCGAGGTCGGCCAGCAGCTCGTGGCGAAGAACGGCCGGGGCGTCCGGCTCACCGACGCCGGGCACCTGCTCGCCGGGCACGCCGCCCGCATCCTGTCGCAGGTCGCGCTCGCCCAGGCGGACATCGAGGCCCAGCGCGGCCGGGTGGTGGGCGAGGTGCGGCTCGCCGGCTTCCCGACCGCCGCGCGCGGCCTGTTCCCCCGCGCCATCACCGCCCTGCGGGCGGGCCACCCCGAACTGCGGGTACGCAGCAGCGAACTGGAGCCCGAGCACGGCATCCGCCAGGTGCTGCGGGGGGACGTGGACCTCGCCGTCGTCCTGGACTGGAGCAACAAGCGCCTCCCCGTCCCCGGCGGGCTCGCCCAGGCCGCGCTCCTGGACGACGCCGCCGACGTGGCCATGGCCGCGGGCCATCCGCTCGCCGGGCGCGCCGAGGTCGACCTGGAGGAGTTCGCCGACGACGACTGGGTCTCCTGGCCGGAGGGCGAGTTCTGCCACGACTGGCTGGTCTTCACCCTGCGCTCGAAGGGCATCGAACCGCGCATCGCCCACCTCGCGGGCGAGCACCACACCCAACTGGCGCTGATCCAGGCCGGGCTCGGCGTGTGCGTCACGCCGCGGCTCGGGCGAGGCCCCGTCCCCGAGGGTGTCGCGCTCGTACCGGTCCGCCGGCAGATGCGGCGGCACATCTACGCGGTGTGGCGGGTGGACGCGGACCGGCGGCCGTCCATCAGGGCGGCCGTGGAGGCACTGCGCGAGGCCGGGGCCGCCGCGGCGGCCTGACGGCCCGCGAGCGACCGCGCCCGCCCCGGCATCGGCCACCCCGCCGCCCGCGAGGCCCACCCGCCGCCGTGCCGGCGCCGCACGGGCTCCGGCACGGCGGCGGGCCGGGCCCCGCCCGCTCAGAGCCCGAGCGACCGCCTGAGGAACTCCACCTCAAGGCGCAGCTGGTTGCTCACCACCTCCTCCCGCGTCACCATGTGGGTCGCACCGGGCAGCGGCAGCACCGTATGGGGCTTCCCGGCGGCGAGCAGCGCGGCGGAGAGCCGCAGGGTGTGGGCCGCCACCACGTTGTCGTCGGCCAGCCCGTGCATCAGCATCAGCGGGCGCTCCAGCCGGTCGGCCGAGCCCAGCAGCGACGACCGCTCGTAGTTCTCCGGCTCCACGTCCGGGTGGCCCAGGAACCGCTCCTCCCAGTGCGTGTCGTACAGCCGCCGGTCGGTCGGCGCGGCGCCCGCGACCGCCGCGTGGAACACGTCCGGGCGGTGCAGCACCGCCCCGATCGCCAGATACCCGCCGTACGACCAGCCCCGGATCGCCACCCGCCCCGGGTCCAGCGCCGGATACCGCTCCGCCGCCCCGCGCAGCGCGTCCACCTGGTCCTCCAGCGCGGGACCCAGCCGGTCGCCGCGCACCGCGACCTCCCACGCCCGCCCGCGCCCCGGAGTGCCGCGCCCGTCGGTGATCAGCACGGCGAACCCCTGCTCGGCGAACCACTGCGCCACGGCGCTCCACCAGCCGTACGCCCGCACCGCGAGCTGCAGTCCGGGTCCGCCGTACGGGCTGAGCAGCACCGGAAGCCGCTCATCGCGGTCCGCGTCGTACCAGGTCGGCAGGTGCAGATGGGCGCGCAACTCCCGCGCGCCCAGCGACAGGTGGGCCACGCGCGGGCGGACCGGCGGCTCCTCGGCCAGCACCGCGATCCGCCGCACCGGCCGACCGCCGCGCAGCACCGTGGCGGAGGGGCCCGCGCACGTCAGGCTCTCCAGGACGACGGTGTCCCCGCCGACCGCGGCCGTGTGGAGGCCCGGCTCCTCGCTCACCCGGCGAAACGCCCCCGCCCCGTCCGGCCCGCCGCCCTCCTGTGGGTCGTACACCCACACATGGCTCTCCGTCGGCTCCGGGCCGCCGGTGAGGAAGACGCGCCGGCCCACCGCGCCCAGCACCTCCCGCACCTGGAGCCCCGCTGGGGAGAGCGCGTCGCCGACGCGCAGCCCGCGCGTCCCGTCGCCGAGCACCTCCGCCGTGACCAGCGCGCCGGAGGCCGTGCGCAGCGGTGTGCCGGGCGTGAGGGCCACCCAGGCGGCGTCCCGCGCCGTGCGCAGCGGGCGCACGGCCCCCGTCGCCGGGTCCGCCGCGAACACCGCGGTCGTACGCTGGTCCCGCGTCTGGAGCTCCACGTACGGGCCGTGCGCGTCCCACCCGGCAGCCGTCAGGTACGCGAAGCGCCGGTCGGTCCACGGGCCCCGCGGGTGCGGCCCCGCCTCCGCCTCGTCGGGCAGGCGCAGGGCGGTCCGGCGGCCGCCGAGCCCCACCACGTGCACGGTGACCTCGGCGTTGTCCGTACCGGCCACCGGGTACCGCACGGTGCGCGGCGGGCGGGCCGGGTCCGCCGGGTCGGCCAGGTGCCAGCGTGCCACGGGTGCCTCGTCGACCCGGGCGACCAGCAGGGCGTCGCCGTCCGGCGACCACCAGTACCCGCGGTGCCGGCCCATCGACTCGGCCGCCGCGTGCTCCGCCAGGCCGTACACCACGTCCGGCGCCTCGGGCACGGCCAGCGCCCGGTCGCCCGTGCCGTCGGCGCCCACCACGCGCAGGGCGCCGCCCGTCACGTACGCGACGAGGGAGCCGTCCGGGGAGGGGCGCGGGTCCACGGCCGGGCCCCCGGTCGGGATGCGCCACGGTGCGCCGCCGTCCGTGCGCACCGCCCACAGGGCGCCGCCGAGCGTGAACACGGCGAGGCGGACCGCCGCGTCCGTGGCGTAGCCGGTGATCCCGGACGCCAGGACGCGGGACCGCTCGCGCCGGACCTTCTCCTCCTCCGGCAGATCGTCGTCACCGGGCCCGCCGAGGGCGAGCGGATCGGCGAGCAGCCGCTCCCCGCCCTCCTCGGACAGCCACAGCCGGCCGACCGGGTCCGTACCCGACGCGGTGCGGGTGAACAGCACCCGCGCCCCGTCCGGCGAGACCGCGAACCGCCCCGGCACGCCCAGCGAGAACCGCCGGGTGCGGGCGAAGGCGGCGGGCAGGTCGGGCGCGGCGAGGGGCGAAGGCGACGGGGAGGCGGCGGTCGTGTGCGCGGGAGGGACGGGATTCATGCTCCGCAGGATGGCAGCCGAACGGCCCTGCGGGCCCGCCCTTTTGCCGCGACCGGCGGCCCCGCCGGCTTCCCGCGACCGGCCGGGGCGCCTGCCTCCGGCGCCCGCCCCCGCCTCCGGCGCCCGCCCGCCTCCGCCTCCGATGCCCGTCCGCCTACGATGCCCGTCCGCGCCGGCGCTCGGTCGCCCTCGGCGCCTGTCCGCGCCGGCGCTCGGTCGCCCCCGCCGTACCGGCGGCCTCCGCCTTCCCGGCCGCCCGGTCGAGCAGCCGGAGATCGATCCCGCGTGGCCGGTGCGGCCGTCCGGATAGCCTGGGGCCATGCTTTCCGAAGTCACGGCGACCCGCTACGTCACGCCCCTGCGTGAGGGCGGCTCGCTCCCCGGGATCGTCGAGGCCGACGACCTCGGCACGTACGTCATGAAGTTCACCGGCGCCGGCCAGGGCCGCAAGACGCTCGTCGCCGAGGTGATCTGCGGGCGGCTCGGCCGCCGGCTCGGCCTGCGGGTGCCCGAACTCGTGGCGATCCAGCTGGATCCGGTCATCGGGCTCGGCGAACCCGACCAGGAGGTGCAGGAGCTGCTCAAGGCCAGTGGCGGGCTGAACCTCGGCATGGACTTCCTGCCGGGCTCCATCGGTTTCGACCAGCTCGCCTACGAAATGGACCCCGTCGAGGCCGGCCGGGTCGTCTGGTTCGACGCGCTGATCAACAACGTCGACCGGTCCTGGCGCAACCCCAACATGCTGGTCTGGCACGGCGAGCCGTGGCTCATCGACCACGGCGCCACCATGATCTGGCACCACAACTGGCCCGGCGCGCGGGCGTCCGCCGCCAAGCCGTACGACGCCTCGGACCACGTCCTGGCCGGCTACGGCCCCGACATCGCCGCCGCCGCGGCCGAGCTGGCGCCGCGGGTCACGGAGGACCTGCTCACCGAGGTGGCCGCCGACGTGCCGGACGAGTGGCTGGTCGACGAGCCCGGCTTCGACACGCCCGACGCCGTGCGCCGCGCGTACGTCGAGGCGCTGCTGCCCCGCGCGGCGACCGTCCACGAGCGGATCACCGTGGGGGAGCGGACCGGGCGCGGACCGTCGCGGGCCCCCGGCTGGCTCACCGACCACCTGGGGCCGTGGCCCCACACCGCCCAGGGCGGCACCACCGGGCAGCGCGACCAGAAGGACGGCGGCGAGTGACCGAGCGGAACGTCTTCGAGTACGCCCTGCTGCGGGTCGTCCCGCGCGTCGACCGGGGCGAGTGCATCAACGCCGGTGTGGTGGTCTACTGCCGCGCCACGTCCTTCGTGGCCGCGCGCACCCACCTCGACGAGGGGAAGCTGGCCGCGCTCGACCCGCGCGCCGACGTCACGGGCGTACGGGCCGCCCTCCACGCCGTCGAGGGCGTGTGCCGGGGCGGCGAGGACGCCGGGCAGGCCGCGCGGGACGACGCGGGCCGCCGCTTCCGCTGGCTCGTCGCGCCCCGCTCCACCGTCGTCCAGCCGGGCCCCGTGCACACCGGACTCACCACCGACCCGCGGGCCGAGGTGGAGCGGCTGCTGGACCTGCTGGTCCGCTGAGGCCCCGTGGCGGGTCCCCCGGCCGGTCGGCTCGGGGCCCCGCGCGGTCCCGCGAGGGACCTCCGGTCGATGGGGACGGTCCCGTGCCGCCGGTCCCGCGCCGTCGATCCCGAGCCCGCCCGGCCGTTGACACCGCGTGCCAGGGCTTCTAGCGTCTCGTCCTGCTGAAGGTACTAAGCGGTCGCTCACCGCCCCGGCCCGGGTGCGGGACGGGCGGCTCAGGGACTCAAGGGCGAGGAGAACGAGCATGTCCACCACCCAGCGCGTGGCCGTCGTGACCGGAGGGGCGCGCGGCATCGGCGCGGCCACCGCCGTGCGGCTCGCGGCCGAGGGCCGCGCCGTCGCCGTCCTCGACCTCGACGAGGCCGCCTGCAAGGACACCGTCGACACCATCACGGCGGCCGGCGGCACCGCCCTCGCCGTGGGCTGCGACGTCTCCGACGCCGCGCGGGTGGAGGCCGCCGTCGCCCGCGTCGCCGACGAGCTCGGCGCCCCCGTGATCCTCGTCAACAACGCCGGAGTCCTGCGCGACAACCTGCTGTTCAAGATGTCCGAGTCCGACTGGGACACGGTGGTGGACGTCCACCTCAAGGGCGCGTTCCTGATGGCCAAGGCGTGCCAGAAGCACATGGTCGACGCGGGCTTCGGCCGGATCGTGTGCCTCTCCTCGTCCTCCGCCCTCGGCAACCGCGGCCAGGCCAACTACTCCGCCGTCAAGGCGGGCCTCCAGGGCTTCACCAAGACGCTCGCCAAGGAGCTCGGCAAGTTCGGCGTCACCGCCAACGCCGTCGCCCCCGGCTTCATCGCCACCGAGATGACCGCGCAGACCGCCGCGCGCGTCGGCATGGGCTTCGAGGAGTTCCAGGCCGCCGCCGCCACCCAGATCCCCGTCCAGCGCGTGGGCCGCCCCGAGGACGTGGCGAACGCCATCGCCTTCTTCACGGGCGACGACGCGGGCTTCGTCTCCGGCCAGGTCCTGTACGTGGCCGGCGGACCCCTCGACTGAGACGGCGGGAGAAGCGGAGATGGACAACGCCCGACTGCCCGAGCCCACCGGCCGGGTCGCCCTCGTCACCGGCGGCAGCCGCGGCATCGGCTACGGCATCGCCGAGGCGCTCGTCGCGCGCGGGGACCGCGTCTGCGTCACCGGGCGCGGCGAGGAAGCGCTCAAGGCCGCCGTGGAGCGGCTCGGCCCCGACCGCGCCGTGTACGTCGCCGGGAAGGCCCACGACGAGGCCCACCAGGCCATCGCCGTCGAGCGGACCATGGAGGCCTTCGGCCGCGTCGACTACCTGGTCAACAACGCCGGCACCAACCCCGTCTTCGGCCCCATGGCCGAGCTCGACCTCAACGTGGCCCGCAAGGTCTTCGAGACCAACGTCGTCTCGGCGCTCGGCTTCGCCCAGCAGACCTGGCGGGCCTGGCAGAAGGAGAACGGCGGCGCGATCGTGAACATCGCCTCCGTCGCCGGCGTCGCGGCCTCCCCGTTCGTGGGGGCGTACGGGATGAGCAAGGCGGCGATGATCAACTTGACGCTCCAGCTCGCCCATGAATTCGCCCCTATTGTCCGGGTCAACGCGATTGCCCCGGCTGTCGTGAAGACGAAATTCGCGGAAGCGCTCTACGAGGGCCGCGAGGCGGAGGTGGCAGCCGCCTATCCGCTCGGCAGGCTGGGGGTGCCCGCCGATATCGGAGGTGCCGCCGCATTCCTCACTTCCGGCGAATCGGGTTGGATCACCGGGCAGACCCTGGTGGTCGACGGGGGTATTTTCCTCAATGCCGGAGTCGGCTGAGGTGGATTGCGCCTGATTGGCCGCCTAATGCCTCAAGTGCCCCGCCGGTCTCCCTGATGGAACCGGCGGGGCGCTGCGGTATGGTCGGCCGACCATGGCTGAACGAGGAGCGTGTGCACGTGTTCAACCGGACCAGCCTGCAGGCAGCTGCAGCCCTTGCGTCCATATCCCTGCTGGCGGGATGCAGTCTCTTCGCGGGCGATGAAGCCGAGGCGGAAAGCAAGATCGTCGTGGGTACGACGAGTTCGCCGACCACCCTCGACCCGGCCGCCTCGTGGGACAGCTCCTGGGAGCTCTTCCGGAACGTCTTCCAGACGCTGCTGAGTTTCCCCACCGGAAGCACCACACCCCAGCCGGACGCGGCGGACTGCAGGTTCACCGACGGCGCCAGCAAGGTCTACCAGTGCGACCTGCGCGACGGGCTGAAGTTCTCCAGCGGCGCCCCCCTGGACGCCGCGGCGGTCAAGCACTCGATCGAGCGCATCCGCACGATCGACGCGGAGGGCGGCCCGAGCGGGCTGCTCGGGGCCCTCGACAAGGTCGAGACGAGCGGCGACAAGACGGTGGTCTTCCGGCTGAAGGAGTCGGACGCCACCTTCCCCTTCGTCCTCGCCACCCCCGCCATGTCGATCGTGGAGCCCGCCTCGTACCCGGCGGACAAGCTGCGCGAGGACGGCAAGGTCGTCGGCTCCGGTCCGTACACGCTCGCCAAGTACAGCGACGGCGTCGAGGCCGAGCTGGCCAAGAACCCCACGTACAAGGGGTACGCCGACCGGAAGAACACCGGGGTCGTCGTCCGCTACTTCGGCGACTCCGACGCGCTGGTCGCCGCGCTGAAGAACAAGGAGATCGACGCCACCTACCGCGGCCTGACCGCCGAGGAGGTCGTCGACCTCAGCGAGAAGAAGCCCGAGAACGAGGGGCTCCAGGTCGTCGAGACGACCGGCGCGAACATCCACTACCTCGTCTTCAACCCCGAGGACCCGATGGCGGGCAAGCCCGCCGTCCGCCGCGCCGTCGCGCAGGTCATCGACCGCGGCGCCCTCGTCGCCAAGGCGTACCGGGGCACCGCCGAGCCGCTGTACTCGATGGTCCCCAAGGGCATCGCCGGGCACACCACCAAGTTCTTCGACCAGTACGGCGACCCGGACGTCGCCAAGGCCAAGGCCATGCTGCGCAAGGACGGCATCGACAAGCCGGTGAAGCTGACGATCGGCTACACGACCGACCGGTACGGCTCCTCCACGGCCGACGAGTACGCCGAGATCAAGCGGCAGCTCGAAGGCTCGGGCCTCTTCGAGGTCACCCTCGTGGGCAAGCCGTGGAAGGAGTTCCAGGCGGCCTACCAGAAGGGCGAGTACTCGGTCTTCGGCCGCGGGTGGTTCCCCGACTTCCCGGACCCGGACAACTTCATCGCGCCGTTCGTCGGCAAGGACAACGTCCACGCCGCGCCCTACGAGCAGCCGGAGATCACCGACCGCCTGCTGCCCGAGTCGCGCCGCAAGAGCGACCGGGCCGCGGTCACCGACCAATTCGACCGGGCCCAGCAGATCCTCGTGGAGGACGTCCGCCTGCTGCCCCTGTGGCAGGGCAAGCTGTACGTGGCGGCCAGCGAGGAGATCGGCGGCGGCGAGCGCGCCCTCGACCCGCAGACCGTCATGCAGCTGTGGGTGCTGCACCGCAAGACCAGCTGGTGACCGCCGCCCGATGAGGGACGTGGGATCGCTTGTCAGTGGCCGCAGGTAGGTTCTGTGAACGACAAGCGATCCCACACCGGAGGTTGTTGACGTGACCGACACCGTCATGCTGCCCGAGTCCTGGCGCGGCGTCCTCGGCGACGAGCTGCGCAAGCCGTACTTCGAGCAGCTCACCGAGTTCGTCGAGGAGGAGCGGGCCAAGGGGCCGGTCTACCCGCCGCGGGACGAGGTGTTCGCCGCGCTCGACGCCACTCCGTACGACAAGGTGAAGGTCCTCGTCCTGGGCCAGGACCCCTACCACGGCGAGGGCCAGGGGCACGGGCTGTGCTTCTCCGTGCGGCCGGGCGTCAAGACCCCTCCCTCCCTGCGCAACATCTACAAGGAGATGCACGCGGATCTCGGCCACCCCGTCCCGGACAACGGCTACCTCATGCCGTGGGCCGAGCAGGGCGTCCTGCTGCTCAACGCGGTGCTCACGGTCCGCGCCGGCGAGGCCAACTCGCACAAGGGCAAGGGCTGGGAGAAGTTCACCGACGCGGTGATCAGCGCCGTGGCCTCCCGCCCCGACCCCGCCGTCTTCGTCCTGTGGGGCAACTACGCGCAGAAGAAGCTGCCGCTCATCGACGAGTCGCGGCACGCCGTGGTGAAGGGCGCCCATCCGTCGCCGCTCTCCGCGAAGAAGTTCTTCGGGTCCCGCCCCTTCACGCAGATCGACAAGGCTATAGCCGACCAGGGGCACGCCCCCGTCGACTGGCGCATCCCCGACATCGGCTGAGCGGCACCGTCCGGGGCGCGGGGTCGTAGCGCGGCGGGCACCTGGAGGCGACGCGCCGGCGGCGCCAGTGCTTCGCACGGCACGTCGAGGCACACGTCGTGCTCCGGTGGGTTCCGGCGGGCGCCCGCCCGACCGCCGGCGAGGCCCTGGAGCGGCCGGCGGAGCTGCGGGCGCTCGGGCCGTCACCGCGCGCGGCCACCTTCGCCTCCCCGTACACCGCGGCTGAGGCGGCCGGGCACCCGCGGGCCGACGCCTCGGAGGCGCCCCGCCCCACCGTCCCCGCCTCGCACCGGGCGCCGCCCGGGGTCGCTCCGGCGTGGCGGCGAACGCCTCCGACGGGCGTGGAGGGGCGGCAGGACGCCGTACTCCGGCCCGCCCCGGCGCCCGGCACCGCCGCCGGGCCGGCGTACGTACGCCGTCGGGCGCCCGGCCCCCGGCGTCCACCGCGTCGCGCCCGGCCTCCGACGCCCCGCGGGCGGCCGTCACGGCCGGACGCGGGGCGTGGCGCGAAGGCCCCTGCCGGCGCCCCGGCGGCCACTGCTAGCCTGCCGCCCATGACCAAGGGCGGTCCGGGTGGGCGGACAGCCCGAAGGGGCGAGGGCAGCGCGCCGGAGCGCGTGTTGATCGCCGCCAGTTTCGTCAACCGGGTCGGCAACGGGCTGTTCAACGCGGCGTCGGCGCTCTACTTCACCCTGGTGGTGGGGCTGCCGGCCGCGCAGGTCGGCGCGGCCCTCACCATCGCCGGCCTCACCGGCCTGCTGGCGGGGATACCCGGCGGGCATCTCGCCGACCGGCGCGGGGCCCGCACCGTCATGGTGTGCGCCCTCATGATCCAGGCCGTGTCGATGGCGGCGCTCGTGCTCGTCGACGGCTGGCTCGCGCTCACGGCCGTCGCGACGGTCGACCAGCTCGCCGCGGCGGTCGGCGGCGCGGCCTGGGGCGCTCTGGTGGCGCGGGTCGGAGGTGAACGCCCGGCACGGTTCAGGGCGAGACTGCGCACCTTCGTCAACCTCGGCGTCATCCTCGGCACGGTGGGCGCGGGCCTGGCGGTGGCGGCGGGCACCCGCGGCGCCTATGTCGCCCTGATCCTCGGCAACGCCGCCGGCTTCCTGCTCTGCGCGGCGCTGCTGCTCCTGCTGCCCGCCTACCCGGTCCTGGCGGCACCGCCGCGGCGGCGTCGCTGGACCGCCCTGTCGGACCGCCCCTTCCTGGCGTTCACCGCGCTCTTCGGGGCCATGGGACTGCAGTACCCGGTCGTGTCCCTGCTGCTGCCGATCTGGATCTCCCAGCACACCGAGGCGCCCCGCTGGACGGTCGCCGCGGTGTTCGCCGTCAACGCGGCCTTCTGCGTGCTCCTGCAGACCAGGATCGGCTCCCGCGTCGAGACCCCCGGCGACGGGGGCAGGGCCTTGCGCACCGCGGGGCTGCTCTTCCTCGTCAGCTGCCCCGTGATGGCCCTGGCGGCGCACACACCCGTCTGGGCGGCGGCGGGACTGGTCGTCGCGGCGGTCTTCGTCCACAGCCTGGGCGAGGTCTTCGAGTCCTCGGGGGGCTTCGCCCTGGCCTTCGGGCTCGCCCCCGACGACGCCCAGGGCCAGTACCAGGGTCTGCTCGGCCTCGGTTTCAGCGCCGGCCAGGCCCTCGCGCCCGCGCTCCTCACCACGGTGGTGCTCGGCCTCGGCACGGCCGGCTGGCTGCTGCTGGCGGTGTTCTTCGCGGTGCTGGGCGCCGCCGGTCCGCCTCTCGCCCGCTGGGGCGCGCGCACCCGGCCACTGCCGGGCGGTGCCGCCGAGGACGTCGCGGTGTGATCCGCGGGCGGGGCGACGGGAGCCCCGCGTCCGCGCGGGGAGGGGCGGCCCCCTGCCACGGGGCGGGGGACGCGCCCGGTCGGGGGAGAGCCGCGCGGCGCCCGTGTGCGCGGCGCGGGCGGGCGCGAGGGCGGTGTCGGCTGCGTCTGCCCGGTGGGGCGGGTGCGGGCGGCTAGCGTCGGGGGACGACGACGAGAGGGGCCGGCTCATGGCGGATGACGGCACGGTGGCGACCGGTGCGGCGGACGACCCGGTCATGACGGGCATCGGGCAGGCGATGATGCTGCTGCACGGAGGCGACCGCGAGGAGGCCCGCAACCGGTTCCAGGCGCTGTGGGAGCGGATCGGGGCGGACGGCGACCCGCTGCACCGCTGCACGCTCGCCCACTCCATGGCGGACGCCCAGGACGACCCGTACGACGAACTGGCCTGGGACCTGCGGGCGCTGACCGCCGCCGACGCGCTGGACGGGGGCCGGCCCGCCCGCCACGGCACGGCCGCCGCGCTGCGCGCCCTGTACCCGTCCCTGCACCTGAACCTGGCCGCGGACTACGTCAGGCTGCGCCGCCCGGCCGAGGCGCGCGAACACCTCGACGAGGCCCGCGCGGCCTCCGGCGCCCTCGGCGACGACGCGTACGGCGACGGCGTCAGGGCGGCCATCGACCGTCTCGACCGCCGCCTGCGCGACCAGGGCGCCTGACCCGCGCCGTCCGGTCGGAGCCCTGACCGCGCGTACCGGCGCCGCCGCGCGGTCGGACGCACCGCCACCGGAGCCGGCCGCGGCTGCCCGCTCGGCGGGGCCCTCACCGGGCCGGACGCGGGCCCCACGGACACGCACCCGCACACCGCCGGCGCCACCGCCGCCGCACCGATCAGGGCCCGCGGCACACCACCGCTTCCGCCCGGCCGTCCCGTCGCTTCCGCGCGCACCGGCCCACTGTGCCGCTCCCTCCCGCCGCCGCACCGCGGCCGCCGGCGCACACCGCGCACACGGGTGAAGAGCGCCACACGTATGCTGCGGCGGACCGCCCTACAGGCACCACGGCACCGCAGGCGCCACGGGACCGCAGGCGCCACGGCGCCAGGCCCCACCGGCGCCACTGGCCCCCAGGAGAGGAGACCCCCGTGAAGGTGGGCTGCATCGGACTCGGCGACATCGCGCAGAAGGCGTACCTCCCGGTCCTCACGTCGCGGCCCGGCGTCGCACTGCACCTCCAGACCCGCACCCCCGCCACCCTGGAGCGGGTCGCCGACGCGCACCACGTCCCGGCCGAGCGCCGCCACACGGACCTCGACTCGCTGCTCGCCGCCGGGCTCGACGCGGCGTTCGTGCACGCCCCCACCGAGGCCCATCCCGAGATCGTCACACGGCTGCTGGAGGCCGGCGTCGCGACGTACGTGGACAAGCCCCTCGCCTACGAACTCCACGACTCCCGCCGCCTGGTGGAGCTGGCCGAGCGGCGCGGGGTGCCCCTCGCGGTCGGCTTCAACCGCCGGTACGCGCCCGCCTACGCCCAGTGCGCCGAGCACCCGCGCGAACTGATCCTCATACAGAAGAACCGGGTCGGTCTGCCCGAGGACCCCCGCACCCTCGTCCTGGACGACTTCATCCACGTCGTGGACACCCTGCGGTTCCTGCTGCCGGGGCCCGCGGACCACGTCGACGTGCGGGCCCGCGTCCGCGACGGGCTCGCGCACCACGTGGTGCTCCAGCTCTCCGGGGACGGCTTCACGGCCATCGGCGTCATGAACCGCATGAGCGGGTCCACGGAGGAGGTCCTGGAGGTGTCGGGCCAGGACACCAAGCGCCAGGTCGTCAACCTGGCCGAGGTGATCGACCACAAGGGCCAGCCGACCGTGCGGCGGCGCGGCGACTGGGTGCCCGTCGCCCGGCAGCGCGGCATCGAGCAGGCCGTGCTCGCCTTCCTCGACGCCGTACGGGCGGGCGAGGTGCTCAGCGCCCGGGACGCGCTGCTGACCCACGAGCTGTGCGAGCGGGTCGTACGGGACTGCCTGGAGCAGGCGTCCGCCTGACCCTCCCCACCACGGCCGTCACCGCCGTGCCGGCCAGGACGGCCAGGGCCGCCCACACGGCCCAGTCCCCGAACCGCGCGTAGGGGGTCGTCGCGGCGGCCAGCGGCAGATCGTAGACGGCCGCCGCGCTGCGGTCCGTGCCGAGCGGGGCGCCGACCCGTGCGCCGTCCGGCCCGTACGCGGCGCTCACCCCGGTCAGGGTCGCGTGCACCATCGGACGGCCGGTCTCCGCCGCGCGCAGCGCCGCCAGCGACGCGTGCTGGGCGGGCGCCCAGCTCTGCTGGAACGTCGAGGTCGCCGACTGCGCGACCAGCAGCCCGGCGCCGTCGCGCACCAGGCGGCGGCTCATGTCGGGGAAGGCGGACTCGAAGCACACGAGCGGCCCCACGCGCAGCTCCGCGCCCTCCCCGACGGCCATCACGACCGGACGGGTGCCGCGTCGGCGGTCCTCCTCGGCGGCCCGGCCCACCGAGGTGGCCCAGCCGAGGACGGCGCGCGCCGGGACGTACTCGCCGAACGGCACCAGCCGCATCTTGTCGTACCGGTCCCCGGTCGGGCCCCGCGGGCCCACCAGGACGCTGCTCTTGAAGATGCCGGGCAGGTCGGAGCGGCGCGCGTCCACGTTCACCAGCACCTCCGCCCCGACCTCGCGGGAGAGTGCGGCCAGCCGGGCGGAGAGGTCGGGCCGGGTCGCCAGGTCCGCGCCGACGCTGCTCTCGCCCCACACGACCAGGTCCACCTTCCGCCCCGCCAGGGTCCGCGTCAGCTCCTCGCCGCGCGCGAACCGCCGCTCGGGCCCGTCCGGGCCGCCGATCACGCCCGGCTGGACCACCCCGACCCGGACCCGCCCCACCGTCTCCGGGGGCGGCACCCACATCCACGCCGAGCCCATGGCGACCCCGCACACCCCCAGCGCCACAACGGCGGCCGTGCGCACGGGCGGGACCACCACGAGCAGGGCCACCGCCGTATTGACCGCCACCACCAGCAGGGTCACCAGCCACACCCCGCCCAGCGCCGCGACCCGCAGCGCCGGAGCCACCTGCCACTGGCCGGCGCCCAGCAGCCCCCAGGGACCGCCCAGCCCTTCCCAGGACCGCACCACCTCGATCAGCAGCCACCCCGAGGGCACCACGGCACACGCGAGCAGCGCACGCCCCCGCGACCGGCGGGCCTCCGCGAACGCCCACCGCACCAGCCACCCCCACGGCGCCCACAGCAGCCCGAGCAGCGCGGCCAGCACCAGGATGAAGACGTGCAGGTTCGGCAGCAGCCAGTGGTGGACGGCCAGCATGAAGCCGGTGCCGCCCAGCCACCCGTACAGCGCCGCCCGGCGGCCGGTCGGCGCGGTGGCGAGCAGCAGCAGCCACGGCACCAGCGCCACGTACGCCAGCCACCACAGCGACGGCGCCGGAAACGCCGGCGCGGGCACCGCACCCGCGAGGACGGCGGCAGCGCCGCGGCCCCACCGCGACGCCCACGGCCGCGCGGCCACCTCGTCGAGCCCGGCCCGCAACCGCATCCGCGCCTCGCCTCCTCACCGGGAGAGTCCGGAACTCCAGTGTGGCGGAGGAGATCACTCCACGGACAGTGCGCCGGGCGTACGAGGCCGCCGCGCCCCCCGGCCCGCCCCGCCCACCGTGCCCCCCGGGCCCGCCCCGCCCGCCGGGCCCCGGGCCCGCCCCGCCCGCCGCACGGACGCGCGGGGCGGGACGGGGGACGGGTGGGGGCCGGCCGGGTGGACGGCGTGCCCGGCCGCGCGGTGGCACGGGTGGGCGGCCGTCGCGGCGGGGCGGTGGCGCGTCGGGCGGCGGGCGCCGAACGGGCGCCGGTGGTGCGGGCGGCACGGGCCCCAGGGCGCGGTCGCGCGGGCCGCCCGTCCGCGCGCCGTCCCGGTGGCTACTCAGGCGGCCTCCCCTTGGTGGGCGCGGCCGCCGCGCCACTCCACGAGGGCGGGGTCGTCCAGGTCGATGTCGGCCTCGTCGAGGCCGGCGCGGCGGAGGAACTCGACGAGGTCGGCGTCGTTGTGGGCCAGCCCGAGGATGTCACCGCGCGCGGTGACGCGGCGGCCTCCGCTCGGGGTGGGCCGGTGCACGACGATCGGCGCTTGCCAGGCCATGTCCTCAAGCGTGCGCCCCCTGCCGCTTGATCGCAGGTCACGGCGGCGCCGGGCGCCGGAACGGCGCGGCGGGCCACCGGAGGGGTGGGCGTACCGGGAAGGAGCGCTACGCGGCGGTGCCGACGTCGCCCTGCTGCGCGGCGGCCCACCTCAGGACGAGCGCCTGGTAGATCCGCTGCTCGTCCGCCGTCAGGCGCCCGTCCGAGCGCGCCCACAGTTCGCGGATGGCCCGGTTGAGGGCGTCGGCGTCGGGGGCGGGCACGGCGGGGTCGAACGCGGGCTTGGACATGCGACCAGACTAGTGGGCAGATCGGACGATCCGCTGTGACCCGCCACGCACCGTGACGATCGCCACGCCTGCCGCCGGCGCCCGGTGGGCCGGCCCGCTCCGGGCCGGCCCGTCCGTCAGTGGGACGGCTGGCCCGCGTCCGGGCTCAGCACGCCCAGCCAGATCAGCGCGAACAGCACCAGGCCCAGCGCTATCCGGTAGACCACGAACGGCATGAAGCTCTTGGTGGTGATGAACTTCATGAACCACGCGATGACGGCGTAGCCCACGCCGAACGCCACGACCGTGGCGAAGATCGTGGGACCCCACGCCACGTGTCCCTCGCCGACCGCCTTCAGCTCGAACAGGCCCGAGGCGAGCACCGCGGGGATGGCCAGCAGGAACGAGTAGCGGGCCGCCGCCTCCCGGCTGTAGCTCATCAGCAGACCGCCGCTGATCGTCGCACCCGACCGGGAGACGCCCGGGATCAGTGCCATCGCCTGGCAGAAGCCGAAGATCAGGCCGTCCTTCACGCCCAGGTCCGTGAGGTCCTTGCGGGCGGGCCCCGCCCGGTGCCGGCCGCCCTCGCGGGCACGCGAGGCGAGCCGGTCCGCCACGCCGAGCACGATGCCGAGCACGATCAGGGTCGTGGCGATCAGCCGAAGGTCACGGAACGGGCCCTCGATGTGATCCTTGAGGGTGACCCCCAGTACGCCGATCGGAATCGACCCGACGATCACCAGCCAGCCCATGCGGGCGTCGTGGTCGGCGCGCATCGCCTTGTCCGTCAGCGAACGGAACCACGCCGAGACGATCCGGGCGATGTCCTTGCGGAAGTAGATGAGGACGGCCGCCTCGGTGCCGATCTGGGTGATCGCCGTGAAGGCCGCGCCCGGATCGTGCCAGCCGGCGAAGGCGGCAGTGAGGCGCAGATGGGCACTGGAGGAGATCGGGAGGAACTCCGTCAGCCCTTGGACGAGTCCGAGGATGAGCGATTCGAACCAATTCATGGGGCCAGGGCCGTCCCGAAATGTGCGTGTGCGGTCGTTTGGGTCGGTGCAGCGTACCGCCCCCCGGTGAACGGACGGTGATCATCCGGTGTCGCGGAGCTGTGCCGGTGCCCCGGGTGGTCCCGGTGCAGCCGCGCCCGGGGCCCATGCCGCCCGCCGGCCGGCGCCCGGGGCGGGGCCCGTGGGGCGGGGTGCCGGTGCCGGACGGGTTCAGGGCGTCGCGGTCGCCCGCAGCCGGTGCCGCTTGCGCCACGCGACGGCGGCCCCCGCGGTGACGCTGACCGCGATGAACGCGGCCGACACCAGGAACGCCGGGGAGGTCGGCGAGGCCGCCTCGCTCCCGGCGACCACGTAGGCCGCCGTGTTCGGTACGCAGCCCAGAGCCGTGCCGAGCAGGAAGGGCGCGTACCGCATCCGGGAGAGGGCCGCCCCGTAGTTGGCGGCGGCGAACGGCACGCCGGGGAACAGGCGGATCGCGAGGGTCGAGCGGAAGCCGTGGCGGCTGAGCTGACCGTCCGCCGCCTCGACCCAGCGCCCGCGCAGCAGCGGGCGCAGCGCGTCCCGGCCCAGCGCCCGGCCCAGGGCGAACGCGACGCCCGCGCCGACGACGGTCCCGGCGACGGCCGCGGCGAGCCCGGCCTGCGTGCCGAAGAGGGCGCCCGACGCGAGGTTCAGCACGGGGCGCGGCACGAACGCGGCGGTGCACACCCCGTACGCGAGGCCGAACAGCACGACGGCGCCCGCGCCGCCGACCTGCGGCGGCCAGCCGCCGTCCGCCAGGAGGCGGTGCGGCTCGTACGCCACGACGACAGCCCCGGCGACGGCCAGCAGGCCCACCAGCAACGACAGCCGCGACCAGGGCGACAGGAGGAGGCGGGAGCAGCGCAGGGCGGCACCGGCCTGCGGCCGTACGGCGGGCTCGAGCATGGGGCGAGCGTAACCGACACCCCGTCCCGGCCACCGTGACGGGCGCCGCACCCGGCGGGACCGCGCCAGGCCCCGCCGCACCCGCGGGAGCCGGCCTGGCCCGCACCCGTCCGGACCCTCCCGCACCCGGCGCCGGGCAGCCGGTGCGCCGGAAAAGCGGTCGACGCCGGCGCCCCGCCACGGCAGGATCGTCGGCATGTTCCGGTACGCCTTCCTCGCAGCGCCGTCCGCCGTCGCGGACGCGCCGAAGGCTGCCGCCATCGTCCTGGACGGCGCCCGAAGCTGACCCTCCCCGGATCGTCCGGCGGACCCCGCAGGGGGAGGGTCGGCAAGGCCGAGGGGTCCCCGCTCACGCTTCGAGTTCCGGAAAGGAACCACCCCGTCATGTCCAAGACGGCCTACGTGCGCACCAAGCCGCACCTCAACATCGGCACCATGGGTCACGTCGACCACGGCAAGACCACCCTCACCGCGGCCATCACCAAGGTCCTCAGCGAGCGCTCCGGCGGCGGCACCTCCTACGTCGCCTTCGACCGGATCGACCGGGCGCCCGAGGAGGCGCGGCGCGGCATCACCATCAACATCGCGCACGTCGAGTACGAGACCGACACCCGGCACTACGCCCACGTCGACATGCCGGGCCATGCCGACTACGTGAAGAACATGGTCACGGGCGCCGCCCAGCTCGACGGGGCCATCCTCGTGGTCTCCGCGCTGGACGGGATCATGCCGCAGACCGCCGAGCACGTCCTGCTCGCCCGCCAGGTCGGCGTCGACCACATCGTCGTCGCCCTGAACAAGGCCGACGCGGGTGACGACGAGCTGACCGACCTGGTGGAGCTGGAGGTCCGCGAGCTGCTGACCGCGCACGGCTACGGCGGCGACGCCGCACCGGTGGTCCGCGTCTCGGGGCTGCGGGCGCTGGAGGGCGACCCGCGCTGGACGGCGTCGATCGAGGCGCTGCTCGACGCGGTCGACACGTACGTGCCGATGCCGGTGCGGTACGTGGACGCGCCGTTCCTGATGCCCGTCGAGAACGTCCTCACGATCACCGGGCGGGGCACCGTCGTGACCGGGGCCGTCGAGCGCGGCACCGTGCGCGTCGGCGACCGGGTGGAGGTGCTGGGCGCCGGTACGGAGACGGTCGTCACCGGTCTGGAGACCTTCGGCAGGCCGATGGACCGCGCGCAGGCCGGGGACAACGTGGCGCTGCTCCTGCGCGGGGTGGCGCGCGACGCGGTGCGCCGCGGCCACGTGGTGGCCGAGCCGGGCAGCGTCGTGCCCCGGCGGCGGTTCACGGCGCGGGTGTACGTGCTGTCGGCCCGCGAGGGCGGCCGGTCGACCCCCGTGGCGACCGGCTACCGGCCGCAGTTCTACATCCGCACCGCGGACGTGGTCGGCGCCGTCGACCTGGGGGAGGCCGCCGTCGCCCGGCCCGGCGACACCGTCACCATGACCGTCGAGCTGGGCAGGGACGTGCCGCTGGAGCCGGGCCTCGGCTTCGCCATCCGCGAGGGGGGCCGCACGGTCGGCGCGGGCACGGTCGGCGAGGTGCTCTAGACGAGCGCCGTGGACGAGCGCCGGTGGCGAGGTGCCGTGGGCGCCCGCCGGGCGTGGGAGCCGCCGGGCCCCGGTGACCACCGGGGCCCGGTGACGACCGGGGCCCGGTGACCACGGGGGCGGCCCGGTGACCGGCCCGCGGTGGCCGGAGCGGTGTCCGCCGGAGCGGTGGTGACGGGGCGGCCGCGGTGGCGGCGCCGGGTGGGCGGGTGCCGCCGTCCGCCCGTCCGGCGGCGCTGGGAGAATGGGGCGGTGAACGAGCCCGTACCCGTCCTGCGCGCCGTCGACGGCGGCACCGCCAAGCTCATGCCGGACATCGACCGGGAGCGGGCCTGGCTGCTGACCGTCGACGGGGCGCCCCAGTCGTACGTCGACCTCGACGACCCGGCGCACCTGGAGTTCGAGTACGCGCGGCGCCTCGCCCACGTCGTGGACACCGCCGCCGACGAGGGCGCCCCGCTCGACGTGGTGCACCTCGGGGGCGGCGCGCTGACCCTGCCCCGGTACGTCGCCGCGACCCGGCCGGGGGCGCGGCAGGACGTCGTGGAGGCCGACCGCGGGCTGCTCGCGCTGGTCGCCGAGCACCTGCCCGTACCGGACGGGTCCGGGATCACGGTGCACGGCGCCGACGCGCGGGCGTGGCTGGAGGCTGCGCCCGCCCGCTCGGCCGACCTGGTCGTCGGCGACGTGTTCGGCGGGTCGCGGGTGCCCGCCCACCTGACGTCCCTGGAGTACGCGCGCGAGGTGGAGCGGGTGCTGAGGCCGGGCGGCCGGTACGCGGCGAACCTGGCGGACGGGGCGCCGTTCACGTTCCTGCGCTCCCAGGTGGCGACCCTCGCGGCGGTGTTCGGGGAGCTGGCGCTGATCGCCGAGCCCGGCGTCCTGCGCGGGCGCCGCTTCGGCAACGTGGTGCTGGTCGCCTCCCACGCGCCGCTCGGCACGGACCGGCTGGCCAGGCGGGCCGCCGCCGACGCCTTCCCGGCGCGGGTGGAGCACGGCCCGGCCCTGGCGCGCCTGGCCGGGGGCGCGGCGGTCGTCCGGGACGCGGACGCCGTCCCGTCGCCCGAGCCGCCCGGCGGGGCGTTCGGCATCGGCTGAGCGGCCACGCGAGCGGTGCGGCCGACCGGTTCGGTACCGGCCTGCCGGGTCCGTACCAGCGGCATCGGCCGTACGGGTCGCATCGGCCGTACGGGTCGCATCGGCCGTACCGGTCGCATCGGTCGTACCGGTCGTATCGGCCGCACGGGTCGCTCGGACCCGCACGGGCCGGGTCGGCTGCCGGCCGCCGCGGTCAGTCGGGCCCACCCGGCGAAGCCGGCCGCCTACACGGGGGTGGCGTCCGCGGCGGGCACCGGCGGCTCCTGCGGCCGGTCCGCCCCGGCCCCCTCCGTACGGAGCGTCAGGTTCCGTACGTCGGGGACGAGCAGCACCAGCGCCGTCACCACCACGATCAGCGCCGAGCACCCCCACAGCGCCCGCGACCGCCCCACCAGGTCGGCCACCGGCCCCGCGAGGGCCGTCGACAGCGGCAGCATCGCGGTCGAGCCGAACCAGTCGTACGCGGCGACCCGCGACAGCTTCTCCTCCGGTATCTCCTGGTGCAGCGAGGTCATCCACGCCACGCCGAAGACCTCGATGGCCAGACCGGACACGAGCATCACCGCCGCCAGGCCGACCGCCGGAAGCGGCACGGCCAGCGCCGCCGACGGCAGGGCCAGCGGGAACACGCACACCGTGCCCACCAGCAGCAGCCGGCGGGGCTTCCAGCGGGTCATCAGCAGCGCCCCGCCCAGCGTGCCCACGCCGAAGGCGGCCAGCGCAAGCCCCCACGGCCGGGCGCCGCCCAGCGACTCCTGCGCGACCAGCGGCCCGTACACGGACTCGGCGGCCCCCACGACCGCGACCACCACGGAGAACTGGGCGACGACCGCCCACAGCCAGGGGCGGCCGACGACCTCGTCCCACCCCTCCCGCAGATCGGACAGCAGCCCCCCGCCGGGCCGCCGCACGGGGATGTGGCGCACGTCCAGGAACGCCCGCAGCGCGCCCGCCACCGCGAAGGCCGCCGCGTCGACGGCGAGCACCCAGCCCGGCCCGAACGCCGCGACCAGGGCCCCGCCGAGCGCGGCGCCGCCGATGCCCGCGCCGCTCATGGCCATCCGGAACAGGGCGAACGCGCGGCTCGCCTGCTCGCCCCGGACGCTGGAGAGCAGCATGCCCTCGGCCGCCGGGTTGAAGAACGCCTGGCCCGTGCCGCAGAGCGCGGTCAGCACCATCATGTGCCACAGCTCCGCCCGGCCGGTCAGCACCAGGAACGCGAACAGGGCCTGCGAGACGCAGTTGAGGGTGTTGGCGGCCACCATGACCCGGTGGCGCGGCAGCCGGTCGGCGACGGCTCCGCCGACGAGGAGGAAGAGGACGAGCGGCAGGGTGCGGGCGGCGGCCACCAGGCCCACGTCGCCGCCGTCGCCGCCCGAGTCGAGCACCGCGAAGGCCGCCGCCACCAGGGCACCGTGGGAGCCCACGTTGGTGATGACGGCGGCGGCCGTGAGCAGGACGTAGTTGCGCCCGGCCCATCCGGGCCGGCGGCCGGAGCGGGTACGGGGGGAGGCGGCGGGGCTTCTCACATGCCGGACTATCGCCGGTCGAAGCCCCGTACGACAAGCGGACCGCCATCCGGGCCGGGCCCGTCCGCACCGGGCCCGGCCCCGCCGGGCGCGCGCCGGGTGGGCTCGGACCCGGTCCGCCTCGGCCCCGCCGGGCCCGGGCCCGGCGGGGCCGCGCGGCGGGGCCCGGCCCCGGTCCGAGGTGGCGCGGGCGGGACCGCCTAGGAAGCGGGCTCGGCGAGCCGGACGGTGCTCATGATCTTGCGGATCGTGGCGTCGGGCACCTCGTCCTTGATGCCGGTGTTCGCGTACATCACCCAGGACACGAAGTCGCCCTTGGCGTTCTTGAACGAGAACGCGATGGACTTGCCGTCCGTGTCGCACTTGTTCTCGTGCTTCGTGTTGAGCGCGGTCGCCGTGGCGACATGGCCGGTCAGCCCGGACGCCGAGGTGAACGGGACGGCCTTGGTGACCTTGACGGTGCCCTTGGGCTCGGTCTGCGCGTACGCCGCCCAGGCCCAGTTGCCGGCCTCGGTGTACGCCGCGTCGGCGGTGCCCTTCGCGCCCTGGCCGCCCTTGGTGCCGGCCGTCGCGAGGCTCCAGCTGTCCGCGGTGCCGTCCTTGTCGTCGTCGTACGTGCACCAGTCGCTCTTGTAGCGGCCCGGCGCCGACATGGTGACGACGGGGGTGCCGTCGCCCGCCTTCTCGTCCTCGAAGCCGGTGGCCACGCCCGAGCCGATGACCTCCCAGTCCGCGGGGATGTCGAAGAGCGTGCCGCGCTTCGGGTTGTGGACGACCTTCCAGCCCGCGACGGTCGGCTTGGGCGCCGCCGAGCCGTCACGCGGGTTGCCGGTCGGCGCCGGCGCGGAGCCGGCCGGGTCCGACGGCTCCGCGGAGGGGGCCGAGGGGGCCGGCGAGGCGGACGAGCCGCCCTGCGCGGCGTTCTGCTCGCCGTCGTCGCCGAGGACCAGGTAGCCGGTCACCCCGGCGGTGGCCAGGACGACGAGGGCCGCGGCGGCGGCGACGACGGCCGTCCTCTTCCTGTCGCCGCCGCCGGACGGCACCGGGGGGCCGGGCGGCTGCCCGGGCACCGCGTGCTGCGGCACGGTCGGCTGCTGGTACGGGTTCGCCTGCGGAGGGCCCGCCTGCGGGTAGCCGGGCTGGGTGTAGCCGGGCTGCTGGTACGGATTCGGCTGCTGGTACCCCGGCTGCTGGTACGGGTTCCGCGCGTTCGGGTCCTGCGGGTTCTGCTCGCCCCCGGGCGGCTGCTGTCCTGGCCACATGGGCTGTAACCATAGAGGGGAGGGGTGGCGGCTGCCATGGCCGGGCCCCGGCGAAGGGTTCCCGCCGAAACTACCGCCTGGTAACTTCGGGCGCATGTCCGACACGATGCCGAACATCGGCGAGATGCTGCTGGCCACCGTCCCGATGGCCAGGACCCTGAACCTGGAGGTCGTCGAGGCGACCGCCGAGCGGGCCGTCCTGCGCCTGCCCGACCAGGAGGACTTCCACAACCACGTCGGCGGGCCGCACGCCGGCGCGATGTTCACCCTCGGCGAGTCGGCCAGCGGCGCCATCGTCATCGGGGCCTTCGGCGACCAGATGGGCCGCGCCGTCCCGCTCGCCGTCAAGGCGGAGATCGGCTACAGGAAGCTCGCCATGGGCGTGGTCACCGCGACGGCCGTCCTCGGCCGCCCCCGTGCCGAGGTCGTCGCGGAGCTCGATGCCGGGCAGCGCCCCGAGTTCCCGGTCGTCGTCACGATCACGCGCGAGGACGGCGCGGTCACCGGCGAGATGGCGATCACCTGGACCCTGCGCCCCCACTCCTGAGGGCGCCCCCCGCCGGGCCCGCGACCGCACCGCCGGCCGCGGGCCCGCCGCGTACCGCCGCTCCGGCCGGGCGCGGCCCCGGCCGCCCGCCGCGCGCGACTCGGCGGTCCCCCGCGAGCAACCCCGGCCGCCTCCCGCGCGTCCTCCTCCGTGGTCCCCTCGCGTCCGCGACCGGGGCCTTCCCCGTGACCCGGCAGGCCGGCCCGCCGCCCGGGTCACCCCTCGACACGGAGGAACCGGCGTTGCACGTCCAGGAGTGGCTCGAGACCGTGCCCGCGGTCAGCATCTACATCCTGGTGGGTGCGGTGATCGGGCTGGAAAGCCTCGGCATCCCGCTGCCGGGAGAGATCGTTCTCGTCAGCTCCGCCCTCCTGGCGTCCCAGCACGGCGACATCGACCCGTACGTCCTCGGCGCGTGCGCCACCGGCGGCGCGATCGTCGGCGACTCGATCGGCTACGCCGTCGGCCGCAGGGGCGGACGGCCCCTGCTGGCCCGGCTCGGCGGGAGGTTCCCCCGGCACTTCGGCGAGGCCAACATCGCGCTGGCCGAGCGGTCCTTCCGGAAGTGGGGCATGTGGGCCGTCTTCTTCGGCCGGTTCGTCGCCCTGCTGAGGATCTTCGCCGGGCCGCTCGCGGGCGTGCTGCGGATGCCGTACGGGAAGTTCCTCACCGCCAACGTCCTCGGCGGCATCCTGTGGGCGGGCGGCACCACGGCCGTCGTCTACTCGGTGGGCGTCGTCGCCGAGGCGTGGCTGAAGCGGTTCTCCTGGCTGGGCCTCGTCCTGGCCGTGGCGATCGGCGTCACCTCGATGCTGGTCCTCAGGCACCGGGCGCGGAAGGCCGGCGAGAGGTCCGCGGCCGAGCGGGCCGCCGCCGGGGCCGGGCCCGCCGCCCAGGCGCCCGCCCCGGCCACGGCCGCCGCCGTCGACTGACGGGCGCGGCCCCGGCGGGCCGGCCGCGCCCCGTGGGCGGCCGGCGCTACGGGGTGGAGCGCCCGTCAGGCTCCCTCGGCGTGCGCCTCCCGGTGGGCGCGCGCCAGGTCCCGGTACATCGCCGCGTTCACCTTGATGCCCTCGCGCTCCTCCTCCGTCAGCTCCCGCCGCACCCTGGCGGGGACCCCCGCCACCAGCGAGCCGGGCGGCACCCGCATGCCCTGCGGGACGAGGGCCTGCGCCGCGATCAGGGACCCCGCGCCGATGTGCGCGCCGTTGAGCACCGTGGCGCCCATGCCGACGAGGACGTCGTCCTCCACGGTGCAGCCGTGCAGGACGGCGTTGTGGCCGACCGACACGCGCTCGCCCACGGTCACCGGGAAGCCGGGATCGACGTGCACCGTGCAGTTGTCCTGGATGTTGCTGTCGGCGCCCAGCACGATCGGGCCGCAGTCCGCGCGCAGCACGGCGTGGTACCAGACGCTCGACCCCGGCGCCATCACCACCTCGCCGACCACGACGGAGGTGGGCGCGGCGAAGGCGCTCTCCGCCACCTCCGGCCGCTTGCCGCCCACGGCGGTGATCAAAGGCCGTTCCGTCATTCCGCTGCTCCTCGTCCGCCGGGTCCGGGGGGCCGTGGTCACGCCCAGGAGGAACCGTAGGCCACGGTCCGCCCCGTTCGGCCGGTGGGGCGAACATCACAGCCACGCGCCCTGACCGGCGGTGACCCCGCCCACTACCGTGGCCGGGTGCCCAGGAACAGAAACACGTTCTCCTTTTCGTCGCTCGCCGCGTGGCGCCGCCGCGCGCTGACCGCGGCGGTGCACCGGGGGTGGCGCTGGGTGCAGGAGACCGGTTCGGTCACCGCCGAGCGGCCCGGCGCCCTGCGGTTCAGGAGCATCGGGGAGGGCACCCGGCTCGCGTTCCCGCAGGGCACCGTGTTCGGCGAGCAGTGGATCGAGCTGGGGGCCTGCTGCATCATCGGCGAGCAGGTGACGCTCAGCGCGGGCATGCTCCCCGGACTCGACCTGGGCCCGGACCCGGTGGTCACCCTCGCCGACGGCGTGGTGCTCGGACGGGGCAGCCACGTCGTGGCGGACGCCCCGATCAGCATCGGCGCGAACACCTTCTGCGGGCCGTACGTCTACCTCACCTCCACCAACCACAGCTACGACGACCCGCACGAGCCCATCGGCCGGCAGTGGCCGCGCTCCGCGCCCGTCGAGATCGGGCCCGGCTGCTGGCTGGGCACCGGAGCGGTGGTCCTCCCCGGCGCCCGGATCGGCCGGAACGTCGTGGTCGCCGCCGGGGCGGTCGTGCGCGGCGACGTGCCGGACCACGCGGTGGTCGCCGGGGCGCCGGCCCGTGTCGTACGCCGGTGGGACGCCGAGCACGGGTGGCAGCCGCCGCTGCGGACACCCCCGCCCGTACCGATCCCGGAGCACGTCACCGCCGCGCAGCTGGCCGCGCTCGCCGCCTGGGAAGGTCGCTGACGGACGCCGTCGCGGGGCCGCCCGGCCCACGGCGGCCGGCCCCGTGCCGCCTCGTACCCGCGCCGCCCCACGTGGTGACCCCCTGACGCGACCGCCCCGTGCTGCCGGGGTCCCGGCACGGGCGGGCTCCGTACCGCCGGGTCCCCGCACCCCGGTTCCTCCGCCGCCGGGCCCCCGTCCCGCACCCCTCGCGTACGACGCCCGTGCCGCGGGAGCCCGTACCGCCCGGTGCCGGAGCCGGTGGAGTGCCGTGGCGCTCTCCGGGGGGCCGCCGCGCCACCCCGCCGGACCGTCTGACTGGCCGCTCTCCTGCGCGGACGCCCAGTATGGAGGGTGAGGTGGATGGCGAAGTGACCAGCGAGGGTGGTGCCGCGGCTGGGGCTCCGGGACTGCGGGCTGGCCTCGCAGGCGGAGACCCTGGTCCCGTGCGGCCGCACGGGACCGCCCACGGGCACGAGCTGGTCTTCGCCGGGGCCGTGCTGGCCGCCGTGTACGTCCCGAGCGAGGGCGGTCGCGAACTGCGGCTCGCCGGGCCCGCCGACGAGTCCGGGGCGCTGCCGGACTGGCCCGCCGGGTACGCCGTGTCCGGACGCTCCGCCGTCGCCGACGTGTTCCGCGGCGGCCGGGCCCTGTGGCCGACCGCCGCCGAGCTCGCCGCCCGCCGCGACGCCGTCCCCGAGGACCTCCCGGCGGGCACGCCGCTCGGCGTGCTGCCCCTGGGCGCCGGCGACCGGCGGCTCGGCTGCCTGGTCGTGGTCGATGGGACCGGCCGCGGCTTCGACACCGACCGGCGCGGCTTCATGGAGCTGTACGCGGAGCAGGTCGCGGCCCGTCTCGAAGCCGGCGCCGCACCGGTCGCCGCGTACACGGTCGCGGGCGCGGCGGCGGGCGGTACGGGCGGCAGTGGCACCGGCCCCGGCGGCGCGGAGGGCGGCGGTACGGGCGTCGTGACGGGCACCGGCGTAGGCACCGGCACCGGCGTCGGCACGGGCCCCGGCAGCGCCGCCGGCGGTACGGGCGGCGGCACCGCCGGGGCGGTCCCGCCGGAGGACACGCGGCAGGGCCGGTACCGGCTGATGCCGGGGCAGACCCTGGACGCCGAACTGCTCGGCTCCTTCACCCTCGAACTGCACACCGGCCGGATCAGCGCGGACGCCCGCATGCTCGAACTGGTCGACATCGCCCCCGGCGACTTCGACGGCCGCGTCGAGACCCTGCTCGCCCACGCCGTCCCCGACGACCTGCCCGCCCTGATGTCCCTGGTCGAGCCCGGCAAGGTCACCTCGGCCGGCCGCGAGCTGGAGTTCCGCGTCCGCCGCCCCACCGGCGACCTCCGCTGGCTGCGGCTGCGCTCCCGCGTCCTGAACGACCCGGCCGGACGGCCCGAACGCGTCCTCGGGATCGTCGTGGACGCCTCCTCGCTGCGCCCCGACACCGACGAGGTCTCCCTCGTCCAGCGGCTCTCCGCCTCGCTCGCCGCCACCATGACCGCCCGCGACGTCGCCCACGCCGTCGTCGGCGTCCTGCGCGGCCCCCTCCTCGGAGCCGACCGGGTCGCCGTCGCCGGGCTGGAGGCCGACCGGCTGGTCGTCACCGTCCTCGATCCGCCCGAGCCCCGCGACTGGCCCGAGATCTGGCGCTCCGAATGGCGCTCGGAGTGGCCCGACACCCCGCTGCGCGCCCTGCCCACCCTCGCGGCGGCGCTCCGCGAGGTCCGGGTCGGCCTCGTCCCGGCCGGCGCGGACGTCGAACCCGCCCTGGCCGGGGTCGGCCCCGGCGGCCTCGCCCTGCTGCCGCTCCCCGCCGAGGGCCGCGTCATCGGCGCCTGCCTGGCCGGCTGGGACGAGCCGCGCGAGTTCGGCGCCGACGAGCGGTCCCTGCTGACCGCCACCGCCGGACTGGTCGGGCAGGCCCTGCGCCGGGCCCACGCCTTCGACGCCCAGCACGAGCTGGCCACCACCCTCCAGCGCAGCCTGCTGCCGCGCCGCCTCCCCGAGCTGGCCGGAGGCGTGGCCGTCGCCCGGTACCTGCCCGCGATGGTCGGCCTGGAGGTCGGCGGCGACTGGTACGACGTCATCCCGCTCTCCGAGAGCCGCGTCGCCCTCGTCATCGGGGACGTCCAGGGGCACAGCGCCGGCGCGGCCACCATCATGGGACAGATCCGCACGGCCATCCGGGCGTACGCCGTCGAGGGCCATCCGCCCGACGTCGTCGTCTCGCACGCCAACCGGCTCCTCGTCGGCATGGAGACCGACCTCTTCGCCACCTGCTGCTACGTCGAACTCGACATGGAGGAGGGCGAGACCTGGTTCGTGCGCGCCGGGCACCTCGCCCCGCTGCTGCGCCATCCCGACGGGTCGACGGAGGAGGTCGCCACCGAGGGCGGCCTCCCGCTCGGCGTCCTCGCCGACGCCGACTACCCCATCACCGCCGTCGGCCTCGCCCCCGGCACGGTCCTCGCCCTGCTCACGGACGGGCTGGTCGAGTCGTCCACCCTCCACCTGGAGGAGGGCATGCGCCGCATGCGGGACCTGCTGTCCGCCGCCGACCCGGCGGACGCCGGGCGGATGGCCGACCGGCTCCTGGGGGACGGCACCCGCCGCGACGACGACGTCGCCCTGCTGCTGATGCGCTACGACGGGATGGGCGTCCCGCCGATCCGCACCGGGTGGACCGTGTGGCGGCTGCCCGACGCCGTGATGCACGCCCGCCGCTTCACCGCCCGCACCCTGCGCTCCTGGGGCGTCACCGAGGAGGCCGACGCGGCGCTGCTCGTCGTCTCCGAGCTCGTCACCAACGCCCTGGTGCACACCCAGGGGGCCGTGCGCCTCGACCTCACGCTCGCCGGGGACCGGATGCGCATCGCCGTCACCGACGCCTCGCCCCGGGCCCCCGCCAAGCCCGTGATGGCCGACTGGGAGTCGACCGGCGGGCGCGGCCTGTTCCTGGTGGAGGCCATGTCGACCTCGTGGGGGTCGGTCCCGGTCAGCGGCGGCAAGCAGGTGTGGAGCGAGTTCGTCGTCACCCGCGACCCCGTCCCGTACGACTCCGCGAACGAAGGGAGGTGAGGACGGTGTTCCGAACGATCCGAACGATCCGAACGATCCGGGCGATCAGGGAGATCCGAACGATCCGAACGATCCGGGCGGGGACCCGCCGCGCCGAGCAGCCGGGCCCCCGCACCCGGGAGCCGCGCGGCCGCCGCGCCGAAGGGCCGCGCCGGCACCGCCGCGCCGAGGGCCCGCGCCGCGAAGGCCCCGAGCACCCGCGCCGGGACGCTCGCGACCCCCGCCCGCCCGTCGACCCCCGCCCGCCCCTCAGCCCCCGCCCGCCCGAGGGCTCCCGCGGCGGCGCCGGGAGCCCGCCCCGCCGTGCCGGGAGGCCGCGGCGCCTCGGCGTCCTGGCGGCGGCGCTGGCGCTGACCGCCGCGCTCGCCGGGTGCGGGAGTGCCGAGCAGGCACACCTGGCGGACGGCCCGAGCCCCACCCTCACCGAGTTCACCCCGCGCATCGGGCTGCTGCTGCCCGACACCCACACCGCCCGCTGGGAGACCTTCGACCGCCCGCTCATCGAGGCGAAGGTCGACCAGATCTGCCCCGGCTGCACCGTCGACTACGCCAACGCACAGGGCCACGTCGCGGCGCAGAAGCAGCAGCTCGAATCCATGATCACCGGCGGGGTCGACGTCATGATCCTCGACCCCGTGGACGCGCGGGCCCTCGCCCCCGCCGTGAGCAAGGCCATCCACGCCGGCATCCCCGTCGTCTCGTACGACCGCCTCGCCGACGGCCCGATCTCCGGGTACGTCTCCTTCGACGCCCGCCGGATCGGCCGGCTGCAGGCCGAGGCGCTGCTCAGGGCCATGGGTCCCGAGGCCGACGGCGGCCAGATCGTCATGATGAACGGCGACCCCGCCGACCCCAACGCCACCGCCCTGAAGCGGGGCGCGCTGGAGGTCTTCAACGGGCGGGTGCGCGTCGCCAAGGCGTACGACACCGACCGCTGGCGCCCCGAGATCGCCCACGCCAACATGTCCGGGGCGATCGCCGCGCTCGGCGCGGACGGCATCGACGGCGTGTACGCGGCCAACGACGGGATCGCCGGGGCGGTCATCTCCGTGCTGAAGTCCGACTTCGTCGAGCCGCTGCCGCCGGTCACCGGGCAGGACGCCGACCTCGCCGCGATCCAGCGGATCGTCGCGGGCGATCAGTACATGACGGTCTACAAGCCGTTCAAGTCGATGGCCGACGCCGCCGCCGAGATGGCCGTGGCGCTGGGCCGCGGCGACCCGCCCGGGGCCATCGCGCCGGAGCACGCGCGGGAGGACACGCTGCGGGGCGTGCCGGCCGTGCAGTTCGACCCGATACCGGTCACCGCGGGGACCGTGCGCGACACGGTCGTCCGGGACGGGATGTACACGATCGCGCAGATCTGCACTCCGAAGTACGCGTCGGCGTGCGCCAGGGCCGGACTCACCGTGTAATCGCGGAGAAGGAGGTGGTTGTCGGTGCCGGTCCCGCCCCTGCTGGCCCTGCGCGGCATCCGCAAGCGCTTCGGCGCCGTCGAGGCGCTCGACGACGTCGAGCTGGAGGTCGGAGCCGGGGAGATCGTCGCCCTGATGGGCGACAACGGCGCCGGCAAGTCCACCCTCGTCAAGGTCATCGCCGGGGTCAGCCCGGCCGACGAGGGCGTCATCCGGTGGGAGGGCCGCCCCGTGCGGCTCCGGCGGCCCCAGGACGCCCACGCCCTCGGTATCGCCGCCGTCTACCAGGACCTGGCGCTCTGCGACAACCTCGACGTCGTCGCCAACGTGTTCCTCGGCCGCGAGCCGCGCCGCGCCGGGCTGCTGGACGAGGTGGAGATGGAGCGGCGCACCCGCGACCTGCTGGGGGCGCTGGCCATGCACACACCGAACCTGCGGGCGCGGGTCGCCACCCTCTCGGGCGGTCAGCGGCAGACCGTGGCGCTCTCCCGCTCGCTGGTCGGCGAGCCCCGGCTGCTCCTCCTCGACGAGCCGACGGCCGCCCTCGGCGTGCAGGCGACCAGCCGCTTCCTGGACCTGGTGGAGAAGGTCCGCGACCGGGGCGCCGGGGTGCTGCTGATCAGCCAGAACATGGGCGACGTCAAGGCCGTCGCCGACCGGGTCGCCGTCCTCCACCTCGGCCGGAACAACGGCTTCTTCGACGTCAGCACCGCCTCGCAGGAGCAGATCATCTCCTCCGTCACCGGAGTGACCAGCCACCACGGGACCGGCACCGGCCGCCGCCCCCCGCAGACCCGGCGGGGTGAGCGGTGAACGGGCTGCGGCGGGCCCTGGGCGGCGGCGCGGAGGCGGTCGGCCGGCGGCTGACCACCGGCGAGCTGGGCGCCCTGCCCGTCGTCGCCGCCGTCCTCGTCATCTGGACGGTCTTCCAGATCCTCAACGGCAACTTCCTCTCGCCCCGCAACCTGTCCAACCTGAGCGTGGACATCGTCGGCGCCGGGATGATCGCGGTGGGGATCGTCTTCGTCCTGCTGATCGGCGAGATCGACCTGTCGGTCGGCTCCGTCAGCGGCCTCGCGGCGGCGCTGTTCGCCGTGCTCAACGTGCGGCAGGGCATGGCCGCGTGGCTCGCCGTCGCGGCGGCCGTGCTGTGCGGCGCCGCGATCGGCGCAGTGCAGGGCTACTTCGTGGCCCGGATCGGCGCCCCCGCCTTCGTCGTCACCCTCGCGGGGCTGCTCGGCTGGAACGGCCTGATGCTGTACGTCCTCGGTTCGAGCGGCACGATCAACCTGGACGAGGAGAGCCTGCTCGGCGAGCTGACCGGCTACTACTTCCACCAGGTGGCGGCGGCGTACGGGCTGGCGGCGGTCGGGTCGGTGGTGTGCTTCCTGGCGTACTACGGGGACCGGCGGCGCCGCCGGGCGGCCGGGCTGCCGTACCGGCCGCTCACCGAGATCGCCGTGCGCACCGGCGGTGTCGCGCTGGTCGCCTTCCTCGCCGCGAACGTGCTCAACCGGTTCCAGGGGCTGCCGCTCGCCCTCCTGGCCTTCCTGGTCGTCGTCGCGGGCCTCGACCTGGTGCTGCGCCGCACGCGGTACGGGCGGGAGGTGTACGCGCTCGGCGGCGGGCTGGAGCCGGCGCGGCGGGCCGGGATCGACGTCGTGCGGGTGCGCGTGTCGGTCTTCATGCTGTCCGGGACCATGGCGGCGATCGGCGGGCTGTTCCTGGCCTCGCGGATCACGTCGGTGAGCCAGACCTCCGGGTCGGGGCTGCTGCTGATGAACGCCATCGCCGCGGCCGTGATCGGCGGGACCAGTCTCTTCGGCGGCCGGGGCACCACCTGGTCCGCGCTGCTGGGCATGCTGGTCATCCAGTCGATCGCCTCCGGCATGTCCCTGCTGGGCATCCAGCCCGCCGTGCAGTTCATGGTCACCGGCGGGGTGCTGCTGGCGGCCGTCGTCATCGACACGGTGGCCCGGCGCACCCGCCGGGAGCACGGCCGGGCGTAGGGCGCGGCCGGGCCGGGGAGCCGGGTGGCCCACCGGGCCCGGACGGGCGCCGCGCGGGCTGCCGGGCGGGTGCCGTGCCGGCTGCCGGGTGCGTGTGCCGTGCCGGCCGGGGCGCGGCTGCGCCGGACTCTGACCGGCCGAGGCCGTGCGCCCGGTCCAGTCGAGGCCGGACGCTCAGCCGAGGCCGTGCGCCCGGCTCGGTCCAGCCCGCGTGCCCGGTTCAGCCGAGGCCGAGCGCCGGGATCTCGATGGCGGGGGCGCTGTGGGGTAACTCCCTATGTACCCTGGCGTCGGGGAAGCGCTCTTTGTAGGGGTGGACATGCAGCGAGAAGACGCCGAAGAACTAGCAGCGTTGGGCTTCACTTCCGACGAGCTACGGAACATGGGCCTGGACAGGCCAGCGGCGGGGGACCCTACCGACCTGGTGGACGTCTATCTTCGTCGATCGAAGAAGCGGGAAGACCTAGCAACACTGCGGGGCCACCTGCGTGACGTCGTCAGGTGGTGCCGGAGCGAAAGCCTCGGCATCCGTCATGTCTGGTTCGAGCAGCGCAGTGCCAGTAAGGCGCAGGTGCGGCGTGATGAGTTCGAGAACGCGAAGGCTGCCGTCCTCGCGGGCCGATCGAAGACCCTCGCGGTGTGGAAGACGGACCGGCTGGACCGACGAGGCATGGGCGCCGTCGGCGGGCTTCTGGACGACCTGGACCGGCGGCGCGCGCGGCTCGTGTCCATCTCCGAGGGACTTGACAGCTCGAAGGGCGGACGCATGGTGTTCGCCATCCTGTCGGAGCGGGCGCGTGAAGAGGCCAAGGACATTGCGCTTCGCGTGCAGATCGGCTTGGATTCGCACCGCATCATCGGCCGGGCCCCCGGAGGGCGACCCCCGTACGGAGTCATGCACGTCGGAAACGGGAAGGTCGGACCGAATCCGAAGGAGTACCCGACGGCGCGGGCAATCGCGGAGGCGCTGCTACAGGGACAGGCAGGCACGGCGATTGCGCATCGCATGACCGCCGAAGGGAAGCGGACCCGCACCGGGCGGCACTGGTCGGCCAACGCCATCTCCCGTATGGCGCAATCACCCCTATGGGCCGGCCTCGTCCCGTACCGAGAGCGCCATACGGATGAGTACGGCAACCCCATCGACAAGTGGGGTTGGAAGGCGGAGCCGCTTATCGGCCCCGATGGGCATCCGGTGTCATGCGGCACGGGCGTGGTGTCGCTGACGGAGTGGTACGCAATCCGGACTTACTTCAACACGCGAACTGTGCGCGGCGTACTTGGACGGCACGGCGCGAAGCAGGCAGGGAAGCTCCTCACGGGCATCATGAAGTGCCCGCACTGTCGCATCGGCGTAGTGTCCGGGGGAGAGTCGTACCGTTGCCGGACGCGCATGGAGGGTGGCGCCTCCGCCTGCCCCGGCACACGCACGAAGGCTGATCGCGCTGACTGGGAGATTAGTCAGATGTGGGTGGGGCATGTGTCGGCGCTGGAGCCTCACGACCCCGTGCTTCATGAGATCGCAAACAGGTGGCTCTCCTACCAGGACCCGGAGCGCGAGGAGCGGCGCAAGCACGTAACGGCGGCCCTGGAGGATGCCGAACGCCGGTCGGCGGAGTTGGATGACGCCTACTACGTCGCGGGGCGCATGAAGCCCGATCGGTACGCGGCGCTCTCGTCAGCTCTGGCAGAGCAGATCGACGCGCTACGGGCGGAACTCAAGGAGCTCCGTCGACAGGCGGACCTAACGCCCTTGCTGGACGGTGTTCTACTGGCCGAGGCATGGCAGGCGGCGGAGCTCCATGACAAACGCATGCTGCTTCGGTGCGCCATCGCCGACCTGACGCTCTTGCCGTCGACCGGGCAGGGTGACAGAACACCGATGATCGACCGCCTGGCGGTCGAGTGGGTATCACCCGCCGTAGCGCCATCCGAGGACTAGAACGGCAGTAGGAAGCCCCCGCCGGGACTCTGGCGGGGGCTTCGTCGTTCACTTCGCGGGGCATGACCAGGGGCCAGCAGGCGGACGCACGGGAAGCTCCGCGCCGTCGCGCCGACAGTAATAGGCGACGAAGCGGCGGAGTACGTCTGAGCGGTCGGTGTCGTCGGGGACGGCATCCCCGAACGCCTTCCAAAGCTCTGCGTCGATACGAAATCTGCTGGCGGGCGTCTTCGGTTGGTTCGGCATGGGACGACCGTAGCAGAGGTGTGGACACACCCGCCGGGTTGTGCGTAAGGTGTGGACACACCCCGGGAATCTTCCCGGAAACGACACAACCCCGCGTCAACTTGGCAGGAGAGCGGGGCTGCGTCCTCAACAGAGGAGAACCCATTATGGCACACGCCCCCGCGTCCCACACGACCGTCACCCTCACCGTTCGCGGCTCTGAGATCATCCCTGGCGACCTCCTGGCCGTGAGGGACTGGTCGGCAGTGGAGGAGATCGGCAGCCGCAGGGACGGGACGACCTCCCTCCACGTCCGCGACGGCGGAATCCGCATCGTCGGAGACACCCGGGAGTACACCGTGCGCCGCGAGATCACCCCTGCCCCGTCGCCGTCGGCCGTCCTCGCGGTCGGCCCGTGCGCGACGGACGACGACCGGGCCAACCTGGACGGCTTCGCCTTCGACGTCTGCGACCAGCTTTGCGTGAGCGCCGTGCCCGCGCTGCACAGCAGCTACAACGTCCGCGACTTCGCCGCGCTGTACGTGTGGGGGCCGGTGCTGGGCGACGACGTGGTACGGAAGCTGGACCCCGTCGCCGCCGTGCTCATGGCTGAGGCGCTGGCCTACGGCGTCGAAGTGAGGCCCATGCTGCGCCCCTCCGAGTGCGCCCGGTGCCTGGCCTGCGGGCAGGGCCAGACGGTCGCCAAGGTCGTGACGAAGTACGGGGAGGCGTTCTGTGTCGACTGTCGCGGGGATGCGGCCGGCTGTGCGTGGTGCGGCTCCGACGTCGTGACCAACCCCGTCGACGTCGGCGGTACGTGGGTGCCGATGTGCTCGCCGTGTGAGGCGCGCCACATCTAGGCAGTTGCGGTGAGTGAGGGGCGGTTACGGCGCGTTGCGTCGGCCGCCCCTCTGCTGCGTCCGCCGGTCAGACTGGCCAAACTGTGCGCCAAGTTTGACCCGCCCGTTCCCGCAGGTCAGACGCGGTTTCGGGGTCAGAAGGGTCAAACTTGACCCTATTCTCAACTTTCTCTAACGCGCGTTAAGGAGAAACTGAGAATAGGGTCTAGTTTGGCGATTTGGCACTCAGTCTGTCCGCGGCCCTCTCGCCGGCTCTGCGGGCCGACGTGGAGGACGCGCCCGGTCGACGTGGCGCGGCGGGGAGTGGCGGACGACGAGAGGGCGGCAGTAGGCCCCAGAACGCCCCTGGCGGCCCCTCTGGCGTGCTAACGGGGGCGGATGGCATCCGAGCCTAGGCGGCGCGCTGTGAGGCGCTTAGACGGCCGCACACGGCTTCCGGGTGGTGCGGCTCTCCGTGGTGGATCTCAGTTGGGGATTTTAGGTGAAGGTTTCTGCATGGAAACCGCATAACCGCAGGTCGTCGCTCAAACACGTGTCACCCCCTGTACATAACGTAGGTAGAGGGTGGAGGCGGAGTGTAAAGCCTACGCAAAGGATGTGGCGCGCTTGCGGGAAAACCGCAGGTCGTCGCTCGACCGACCGTCACACGCGCCCCATTACTAAGGTAGAGGGATCTTACGCACGCGTCGGCGCCCCCTCCTTCCGCCGACGCCTCCCCTGCGGGTGCCTCTCCCCGCAGCCCACCGAGCGTGCGCCCGGTTGACGCAGCCGTCGCTATTGCGTCCCGATGTGCGCCGCTCGGTGGGCCTTCTTTTTTGCACGCACTCGGCAGACCGCCGGAACCACAGACCGTCAGGAGGATGCCCATGTCAGACATTCCTTCGCGTCCGTCGCGGCCCTGCACAGGGTGCGGCCGGACGCTTACTCGCTGCCTCACATTCTTTCACCGGGACCCTTCAGGAGCGGACGGCCTAAGCCGTAAATGCCGGGACTGTAGGAACGAGGCCGAGCGATTGCGATACGCACGGAACGCCGTTGAGGTCCGTCAGCGGCGACGAGAGGCCCGCGTGGTGCGCTCGGCGTACTTCGAGACAACCCCTTTCTGGGACACGGTCTGACGGCCGTATACGCCCTCTGTCGACCCCGACAGGGGGCTTTTCCATGCCCATAACCGAGAGGCAACCATCATGACCAACCCCGAACTGTCAGCCGCGCTCGCGAAGGTCCCAGAGATCCGAAGGACGCAGGAAGTGCACGAGGCCGCGAAGCGGCTCCTACGCGATCACCCGCCCGGCGTGGAGCCTGCGCGTGCCCGCGATCAGGCGGTGTCGGACGCCGTCGACGCGTTCCTTGTGAGCGGTTCATGGCCGAAGAACCTTGGCGCGTCGGCAGCCAAGGCGTACACCGATGCGTTGGCGTGGGAGGCGGAGGCGCTGGCCCGACGTCGAGCGGTCGAGCTCGCAGAGCTCCAGGCTTATGACACACGGCAGGTGCTCTCCGCGGACGCGCTGGGGCATTTGGGGACGCGCCTGGCCGACGTCCTGAGCGACGCCAGGAAGGCCGCTGAGACGGTCGGAGACGTACGGACCGCCGATGACGCCATCAAGGCCGGAGGCGCCGTTGTAGAGGCGTGGGGCAGGCTTCAGAGCCTCGTCACAGACCTGACCAACATCCGGGCCGCGCAGTGGTCCCTTCTCGACCCCGGTCCGCGCCCCCGCGGGATGCCGAGCGACGGCGCCACAAACGAGCGTCGGCAGCTTCGTGAGTGGCGGCGCCAGGGGTACGGCGAGGCGCGCGGCCGGCTGGACGACGTGCCCGCCTGCGTCCAGAGCGCCACGCGCTCCGGGCAGTACACGGAACGCGTGCTCCTGTGGCTTGCTGGCGCGGGAAGGGCGTACGTCCCGACCTCGTTTGACGAGATTCGCGACGAGGCAACTGCCGGTGACCTCGTCGACGTCATGACGGGCATGGATAGGCCGCTCGTGGACTACACGCCGCGGGTCGTCCCGAGCCCCGAACCCCGGCCGGCGCGGACCTACCGGCACTCGACAACGCCACACGTCGACTACACGCAGCCCGCGCCGCCGAAGCCGGAATCCAATGCGGACGTACCGGACCGCGAACTCACCACGTGGGACTACTTCTAGGAGTACAGATGAGCGACTACGTGCAGGGCATCAAGAGCCAGGCTCTGAGCATGGACGGCGAGAACGTCGCCTTGAACCTCGTCGGTGGCCAGTCCCTCACGGGCACGCTGGCGTATGAGACGGTGGCGCGCCTTTACAGCGTTGAGTACCCCGACGTCCTCACCATCACCGTGGCCGGGAAGGCTCACGTCGTCCGGCTGGACCATGTGTCGAGCATCGGCGCGGGCTAAGCGAAAGGAGGGACCGACATGGCGTCTCCAGGACCCCGACGCGATCCCACACGGCCCTACAGCCGAGCGCACCGTGACGACAAGCGTCCCCGCGCGGGCGTCACGGTGCTGCCCCTCGCAGGCTGCGACTTGCCTATCCCACCGCTGCCGACAGGGCGTGAGTGGAGCGGTGCAGAACGCACGTTGTGGGATGACCTGTGGGTGAGTCCGCAGGCGACGCAGTGGGCCGACGCATACGTCCCACTCGTCGCGATGTACGTGCAGATCGTGTGCCAGTCGTTCAGCGGCAGGGCGACGGCTGGACTGGCGCAGGAAGCGCGCCACCTCGCGGACCATCTCGGCCTGTCGCCGGCTGGCCTGCGTACGCTCGGGTGGCAGATGGAATCCGTGGACACCGCCACAGGTGAGCTCCACGCACTGCCCGGCGGCGCCGCGTGAGCGAGCGTATGCGCGCCATGCTGGCCCGACGTGAGGCGCTGCGCACGGTCGCCCGACATGGGACGACGTGCGCACCAGAGCTACGCGCGCCGTGCGTCGTATGGGATTGGCTGAGCGCCGCGGAGGCGGCCGACGTCGAGCGCCACGGCATGAGCTCACCACTCGTCGTGCGCGCGTGGCGACGCTGGCAGGAAGCACGCCGCACCTACGCGGAGCGCGCGGGGGCGAGCGAGGCAGCCGCGTGCGGGCCAACCGGTCGCCCGACGCTAAACCGCCCCTGACCTGGGAAAACTCCAGGGGGGCAATCAATGATCAATCAGCCTGAAGACCGTACAGGTGCTAGTGGGCGCTGTCTGCCAACCGCTTTAAGGTCGAATCTCGGGGTCGCCTAATCGGTCCCACATGGCCCGCTGAGCGACTTCCAGAGGCTCACGCGCCTGAATTGGTCGACGTCAAGCCGCTGGAGCGGCAGACGGGACCGGCCTCAACCTCTTAAGGCCGTCAATACAACTGTGCAGGTCAGGCGGCTATAAGTGTTCTGCCGTCAATAAGAGCGGCCCCCACTCGTCGGATGGGGGCCGCACGTGTTTATCGGAGAGGCATTATGGACGACGAGAAATGCCGGCGAAACGGCTGCACCTTGACCCGCGGGTGGCGCGTTCTCCCCGACGGGCGACGGAAGCGCCGCACCGCGTGTAGTCACGCGTGCGTTGTTTGGATGGCGCGTGCGCGGGATGCGCTCCAGAACGGCGACGCGAACGAGGCAACGGAGCTGTTGCGTATCGCTGCGCAGCTTGATAGGCGCACCCATCCGGGCCAGACAGTCCCAGGGGTCTTCAAGCCGCCGCAGAAGCACGCCTAGCGGACGCGTAGGCGCCGCTCAGTAGATAGCCGCATCAGCCCATTGAAAGGCCCGTCACGGCGTCGTGACGGGCCTTTCTCGTATCCCGGAGCACCTATGCCCCACCAAGATTCTAAGACGTGCCTACGTCCGGACTGCCGATTCAGCCCGCAACCGTTCATGTCCGACGCGGGGACGCTGAGCGTCGATGCCTATTGCAGCACGGCATGTAGAACGTGGACGGAAGCGGCCGTAGTTGTAGCGCGAGCGCCGTTCTCTCCGGTCATTGAGCGCCAGTCGGAACGACTGTTCCTCGTGGCGCAACTCCTCAACCTTCGTGACCACCCCGCGGACTACGACGAGGAGGTGACCGCGCAATGCCAGACCTGGACATCGTAGGCAGCGTAGCGGTCGACGTCGTTCCTATCGCGCCTCAGCTCACCAACCGGCTGAGGGCGATGATGTTGCCGGCCGCTGATCGTGTTGGGCGGGATGTCGGGCGGCAGATCGGCGACGAGATATCGCGGAACATCGCCGTTGCCATTCCGAGCGCTGTCACTCAGGGCGGAACGGCTGCGCAACGGGCCGCAACGAGGCAAGGCAACGACGTTGGCGGAGCGTTTGCGCGCTCTATCCGCACGAAGTTGACGGCTGCATTCCGTGCAATGCCGAAGCTGGATATCCGACTCAGTGACACGGGCGTTGACGCAGAACTTGCGCGCCTTCGAGCGCGCATGGAACAGCTCAGCAACAAAACTATCGGCATCGATATCGACGCCGGCTCCGCTGAGGCGGAAATAGCCCGCATTGACGCTGAGCTCCAGCGTCTAGGGGCGTCCCATGCGAACGTCGACGTGCGGGCGGACACTGCGACCGCTCGCGCCGCTCTCGCGGAGATACGCGCGCAGATAGCGGCCGTCGACGCGCAGGACCCGCGGGTTCGGGTCGACGTCGACACGTCGGGTGCGAGCGCTGCGGTTATGGCGCTCGGCGTTCAGTTGGCCGCTCTCACAGCCATTCCCGCCGGCCCCGCTATCGCGGCCGGGCTGGGCGCTATTGTCGCCATGGCGACGGCCGCAGGCGCGGGTGTCGGCGCACTGGCGGTAGCGTCGATGGGCGCCGTTAAGGGTGTCTCCAAAGCCCTTCAAGCGAAGACAGCCGCCGAGGACGACGCGACGCGGGCCGCTGTAGCCGGAGGCAAGGCAGCCACGCAAGCGGCATCCCGCGCGCTCCAGATGGCGGGTGCGCAGCAGGCCCTTTCGGCAGCGCACCGCAACGCCGCGCGCTCCGTCGCACAGGCCAACCGGCAGATCGAAGACGCTGAGCGGGCGGTAGCCGACACGGCGCAGCGCTCCGCGGACCAGCGTCGGCAGGCTGCCGAGTCCGTAGCGCGCGCCGAAAGGTCCCTTGTCGACGCCAAGCGCAGCGCGAAGGCCGCGGAGGATGACCTCACCCGCGCCCGTGCCGACGCCGCGCGGCAGCTCGAAGACCTCAACGACCGCCTTGCGAACGGTGCGTTGGCGCAGCGTGAGGCCGCTCTCCGCGTGCAGGAGGCGGAGCAACGGCTCCGGGAGGTCATGGCCGACCCTCGCGCGTCCACCCTCCAGCGTGAACAGGCACAGCTTGCCTTCGACCAGGCACAGCAGCACGCCAAGGAACGGCGCCGTGACTACGCCGAGCTCCAGCGCGACGCTACCGCTCAGCGCAAGGCCGGCGTCGACGGGAACGACGCGGTGAAGTCGGCTACTGAGCGCCTGGCCGACGCTCAGCGCGCCGTGGTCGAGCGTACGGAGGCCGTAGCCGACGCGCAGCGTGACGCCGCCCGCGTCCAGGCGCAGGCCGCGCAGGACATGGCCGACGCTCAGCGTCGTGTCGCTGACGCCACCGAGAACGCTGCCGCCGCGCAGGTGTCGGCGGCTGAGTCCATCGTCTCCGCGGAGCGGGGCGTAGCGTCGGCGCGGCTCTCCGGTGCCGCAGCCTCGGCGACGGCCGTGACGAAAGCCGACGAGTACCGGGCCGCACTGGCGAAGCTGACGCCGGCCCAGCGCGACCTCTTCAACTCCATTGCCGGCCCGCAGGGAATCAAGAGTGCATACGACGAGTTCCAGAAGAGCCTACAGCCGCACACCCTCCCCATCTTCACGCGGGCCGTGGATGCGGCGAAGGGTGCTCTACCGGGACTGACGCCGCTCGTCATTTCCTCGGCGTCGGCAATTCAGACGCTCATGGACAAGGCGTCGACGCAGCTTAAGACGCCGTTCTGGCTCGACTTCAAGCAAGGCATCCGCGAGAGCGCAGAGCCCGCCATAGTCGGGTTCGGGACGGCGTTCGGTAACGTCATCAAGGGTATTGCTGGGATCATCAACGCGTTCTTCCCGCACATGGACGGTATCGTTGAGCGGTCCGACCGGATCACGGAACGGTTCGCGAAGTGGGGGACGAGCCTTAAGGGAAGCCCGGAGTTTGAGCGGTTCCTAGAGTACGTCAAGGAGACCTCTCCGGGACTGGCAGCCTTCATTGGGGACCTCCTCGGCGTCATCATCGACGTGTCACAGGCATTGGCGCCGCTCTCAGTGCTCCTGTTCCAGGTTCTGAGTCCGCTCCTCAACGGTATATCGTGGCTCTCGGAGAACTTCCCTGGGCTGATTCAGCTCTTGTGGGGGATGTACTTCGCGACAAAGGCCATCGGCCTGGGGATGGCTGCATTCGGTGTCGCTATGGCGATCTATGAGGCAGCCGTAGCCGGCGCCATTCTCGTAACGTCGGGGTGGGCGGTGGCGCTGAACTCGACGGGCATTGTGCCGATCATCCGTGCCATTGTGATCGTCGTGGGCCTCCTCATTGCCGGACTCATCTACGCATACAACAACTGGGACTGGTTCCGGATTGCGGTGGACACCACCGTCGACGCAGTCGGGAAGGGCCTTTCGTGGCTCTGGGAGAGCGTCCTCCGTCCCGTGTTCTCAGCCATCGGCACCGCTATTACCACCGTGGGTGAGGTGGCCGTGTGGCTCTGGGAGGAGGCGATCGGGCCCGCGTTCCGGTTCATCCGTGACGCCGCTCAGTTCCTTGTGACGCTGCTGGTCACGGTGCTTCTCCTGCCGCTCTATCTCATCTTCAAGGCCGTTGGTGCCGTGGCGATGTGGCTCTGGGAAGAAGCGATCGGACCTGCGTTCCAGTTCATCGGCGAAGTGGCTACGTGGCTCTGGTACACGGTCCTTAAGCCGGTGTTCCAGTTCATCGGCGACGCTGCTATGTGGCTGTGGAGCAATGCCATTCGGCCCGCCTTCACGAGCGCCAAGAAGGGCTTCGAGGATCTAGCAGCGGTCGGGCAATGGCTCTGGGACAAGGTGCTTGCGCCTGTCTTTGGCTTCATCGGCGACAAAGCTACTTGGCTCTGGAATGAGGCCATAAAGCCCGCATTCGACGCCATCCGCGGCGCAATCGACCTCGTCAGCGAGTCTTTCGAGGACGGAAAGTCGAAGATCGAAAAGGCGTGGAACCAGGTCGCAGACATCGCCAAGCAGCCGGTGAAGTTCCTTATCAAGTACGTCTACAACGAGGGAATCGTTCCTCTCTGGAATAAGGTTGCCGATATTACGGGAGCGGGCAAGCTCAAGGAGATTGACCCGAACGTTCTAGATCGTGTGGACCTTGGATTTGCGCGCGGTGGCATTCTTCCTGGTCAGTCCTCATGGCGGCAGGGAGATGACCAATTGGTGCCGATGCGACGTGGCGAAGGTGTCTACGTCTCGGAGGCCATGCGGAATCCATACGAGCGGGCGCGTCTCCATGCCGTCAACAAGGCAGCGATGCGCGGGGAAAGCCTCAGTCGATTCCAGGGTTACGCCGAGGGTGGTATCGTCGGCTGGTTCAAGGACAAGGCAAACGCAGTCGGAGACTTCGTTTCCGGTGCTGCCGGCGCCTTGAATCCGGCGGAAATCTTCAGCTCCGCCAAGGACTACATCAAGAGTCAGTTCAAGTCTCTTCTGACGAACCCCTGGGCGCGTTCCATCGCTGAACTCCCCGGACGTGCTCTGACGGCTCTCAAGGCGAAGGCCCTCGACTTCTTCGGCTTCGGCGGGGGAATCGGTAACGGCCAGTGGATCAACCCCGTGAACGCCCCGTACGGCACCCCGTACGGCAAGGCGGGGAAGATGTGGAAGTCTGGCCGGCACACGGGCCTTGACTTCCCTGCCGCGACTGGCACACCCATCAAGGCGGTGGCCGACGGACGTGTTGCGTACACCCGCAGCACGGGCCCCTACGGCACGCATGCCCTGATCAACCACGGTTCCGGCCTGGCGTCGCTGTACGCGCACATGTCCGCGACCGTGGCCGAGGCAGGCAAGGCCGTCAAGCAGGGCCAGCACATCGGCCGTGTCGGCGCGACCGGCAACGTCACGGGCCCGCACCTCCACCTGGAGGCGCGGCGCAACGGCAACCCGATCGACCCGATGCAGTTCCTCGCGGCCGGCAGTGGCAGCGGGGGCAAGGGCGTGGAGCGCTGGCGTCCGACGGTCCTGCGCGCGCTGGAGATGACGGGCAATCCGCGAAGCTACGCGGACCTGACGCTTCGGCGGATGAACCAGGAGAGCGGCGGCAACCCCAAGGCCGTCAACCTCTGGGACATCAACGCTCGAAACGGAACACCGTCGGTGGGCCTGATGCAGCTCATCAAGCCGACGTTCGAAGCCCACGCAGGCCAGCTCCGGAAGCTGGGGCCGTTCCTGCACGGTGTCTCGACGAACGGCTTGGCCAACGTCTACGCGTCGATGAACTACGCGATGGCGCGCTACGGCTCCCTCCCGCACGCCTACAACCGCCCTGGCGGCTACGCCTCCGGCGGCCTCCCTCAGGTCGGCGAACTCTCGTGGGTGGGCGAGAACGGCCCGGAGCTCGTGCGCTGGCTCCACCCGGCGCAGGTCTACAGCCACACCGACTCCATGGCCATGACCCGCGAGGCGGGCCGGCTGTTCGACGTCGGCGGACGAGGCGCTACCAGCCTCACCGCTGACGTGCACGTGTACGTCGGCGACCGCGAAATCACGGACATCGTCGACACCCGCATTGAGCTGCACGACAACGCTGCGGCATCCGCTATGCACACCGGAAGGGCGCTCCTCTGACGCAGGAGCGCCCCCTCCACCAGCCGGCCCCTGCACTCCGCGGGGGCCGGCCCCACACCTACCAGAAGGAGAACCCCATGGACCTCACCAAGCCCGCGAAGGCCCTTCCCGTCGAGTGTGCGTACTGTGGGGCGACCGTTCCCCAGAAGCCCGGCGCCGGGCGCGTGCGACGCTTCTGCACGCCCCACCACGGCGCCGCCTACCGCCACCGCCTGCGCGTCCTCGGGTGGGCCTGACGCAACCTTGACGGCCCCCTCGGGGTGCGGGAGTGTGCGTAGAACGGCATGGAACTTGCAAGCCCAAGGGAGGGAACCCGGTGTTACATTTCGTGTCCAAAGATCCTGAAACGAACGGGTCGCAGTGCCCGACGGTGTGGGTAGACGACGAGGCAGGCGAGATCGTCGTTCAAGGGTGGAAGGCGGGGGAGGCGCTGTTAGCTCAGTGCTTGGAGACGGGGCCTATCCCGGACACAGAGGCGGTCGTGCGGCTCCCCATCCGCATGGTGTCGGTACTGAGGGAGGCGTGCGATGTCGCGGACCGACTTGGCGTTCGTTGACCTCCTGGCCAACGCTCGTCGCTCGGCTGTCCACCTGGAGCTACGCGACTCATACGGCATCGACGGAGAGGCAGCGGAGTTCACGGCGTGGCGCAACGGATGGCGTCCCGACCCGGACCCGTCAACGTGGTGGAACGACTTCCACACGTGGGTACGCGACGCCACGAAGCGGGGCGTCGTCGTCCGGCGGGCGCGGGTCGTCTCAGAGCCCGTGAGCGACTACATCCGCTACGAGCACGCGTGCACCTTCCAGAACATTGCGGCGGGGGAGTCAGTGCGCTGGCTGTCTCGTCGCAAAGCGTCCGACGTCGCCCTTCCCGGTAACGACTTCTGGCTCTTCGACGGGTCCCTGATCATGTGGAACCACTTCACTGGCGACGGCGCGTCGGCCGGACCCGAGTTGGACGACCGCCCCGACGTGGCCAAGCTGTGCGCGTCCGCATTCGAAGCCGTGTGGGAGCGCGCGACGCCGCACGAGGACTACCGGGTCTGACGGAGCGCCACCAACCATGCCCGCAAACCCGTCATCGAGCGTCGAAGCAGCGCGTAAGGCGCTCGCAGGTCGACTGCGGGAGATACGCAAAGATGCCGGCCTCACCGCGCGTGCTGTCGCGGTCGGGGCCGGCTGGTACCCGTCCAAGGTGTCACGGCTGGAGAACGCCACCACGCCCCCCTCTGACGCAGATATCCGGACGTGGTGCCACGTCTGCGGGGCGCCGGACGAGGCGCCCGACCTCATAGCGGCGGCACGGACGGCTGACAGCATGTACGTCGAGTGGCGCCGCTTGCAGCGCACCGGGCTACGCCGGCTGCAAGAGTCGTACGTCGAGCTCTATGAACGCACACAGGTGTTCCGGACCTACTGCGCCAACGTGGTCCCTGGCGTGTTGCAGACGCACGCCTACGCCACCGGCCTGATGCGCTCCATCGCACAGTTCCATGAGACCCCCGACGACGTGGCCGACGCCGTAGAAGCGCGCCTGAGGCGGTCGGAGAACGTGGTGAGGAAAGGCGCCCACCGCTTCGCGCTGGTGCTGGAGGAATCCGTATTGCGCCATCGCGTCGGCAGCGCCGAGGACATGGCGGGGCAACTCGGCTACCTCCTCTCCGCCATGGCCCTTCCCTCTGTCTCCCTGGGAATCATCCCGTTCACCGCGGAACGGCGCATGTGGATGATCGAGACGTTCACCGTCTACGACGAGGGGCAAGCAGAAGTGGAGTTGCTGACGGCGCGCGTAAACGTCACTGCGCCGACTGAGGTTCGTCAGTACCTCAACGCCTTCACTGAGTTCTCTCGCCTCGCCGTGTACGGGGCGGACGCACGGGCCCGCATCACAGCCGCTATCGACGCACTGGGCTAACGGCCGTGGAACTTCGTAGAACGTCCTCGCGCTCACCGTGCGCGTCTCCGTAGCGTCATCCACAAGACGACACGGAGAGGGTGAGCGCGATGACGTCACGGGCAACTGGACTGTCCGACCCGGTGTTCGTAGGGCTTCCCGGCCCCGACCCCGTACCGGCGCCCGGATGCGACGTGTGTGCGGCGCTCCACAAGCAGTGGAAGCAGGCCAGCGACCCGACAAGTCCCGCGCGCAACCCGTCGCACGCCGTAGACCTCGCCATCGAGATGCGGCGCCACCCCCACCCGCGGGCCGGCGCCCGTTGAGCGCCGACGAGGCCGCGTTCCTCGGCGCACTGCGCGACGAGGTGAGCCGCTGGCAGGACGTCGAAGTCGCGTGGATGCAGGACGTCATACGCCAGGCAGGCACGCTCCGCGCGGCTGTCCAGCGCATCGCACGCGACGGCCTGGCAGCGCACGCACAGCGCGTGGACTACCGCGCCCCCGAACGGACGGAGCACGGCGACGCCGATGGGTGAGGCATAACGGCTCCCCGCGCTCCGTCTACCGCCCCGGTTGCCCTCTCCCCCCGTGGAGGGTGACCGGGGCTTCCACATGCTTGCGACCTGCGTCACCCCTCTGTGCGGTAACCTAGGGACTTAAGCTCGATCGCCGGGCACCGGTCCATCACCATGTCGAGCCCGGCCGCCCGGGTCCGCGCGTACGCCTCCTCGTCCACCACGCCGAGCTGGAACCAGACCGCCTTGGCGCCCTTCGCCACCGCCTGGTCCGCGATGCCGCCGGCCAGCTCGCTGTGGACGAACACGTCCACCACGTCCACCGGGAAGGGGATGTCCGCCAGCGTGGCGTACCCCTGCTCGCCGTGCACGGTCTCGGCCTTCGGGTGGACCGGCACGACCCGCTTGCCGAACCGCTGGAGCACGCGCGCCACGCCGTAGGCCGCCCGCGAGCGGTTGGTGGACAGGCCGACCACCGCCCAGGTGTCGCCCGACTCGGTGAGGATCCTGCGGATGGTCTCCGTGTCGCCGTACACGCGCCCGTCTCCTGCCTGCCGGTGGGCCGCCGCTCGGCCCGCTCCGCCCATGATCAACCCGCGCGCCGCGCCGCGCATTCCGCGGGGCCGGTTCCCTCGACGGATGGATAGTGGCACTATCTGCTTATAGATACCGCCACTCTCCATGTGGAGAGGCGGCCGTGCCCGGCCGACCGAGAGGACCCCCGCCATGCCGACCCTGCCCTGGACCGTGCCGAACCCGGCCCCCGCACACGCCCCCGTGGTGGTCATGGCCTCCCGCTTCGAGGTCCGCTCCCTCCGGGACGTGCCGCGCTTCCTCCTGAGGTCGCTCGCCGCCTGGCGCCAGGTGCGCACCGCGCCCGGCGCCCACGGGGCCTCGCTCGTGGCCCGCCCGTGGCGGCGGACGTTCTACACGCTCTCCGCCTGGCGCGACCGCGACGCCCTCCACGCCTACGCCCGCACCGAACCCCATCGCGGGATCATGCGGGAGCTCCGCTCCACGATGCGCGACTCCACCTTCACCTACTGGGAGACCACCGCCGGTGAGCTGCCGGTCTCCTGGGAGGAGGCCCTGCGCCGCCTCGCCGAGCAGGCCGCCCGCGACACCGCCGAAGGGACGGGGGCAGGGCGGGCATAGGGTGGCGGAATGCAGGAGCAGTACCTGACGGTGGCCCGCGAGGGCGTCCACGAGACCGAGATCAACCGCTCGCGCTTCCTCTGCGCGCTGGCCCCCGCCGCGACGGAGCGGGAGGCCCAGGACTTCGTGGCACGCGTCCGCCGCGAGCACCCCACCGCCACCCACAACTGCTTCGCGTACGTCATCGGCGCCGACGCGGCCGTCCAGAAGGCGAGCGACGACGGGGAGCCGGGCGGCACCGCCGGCGTGCCGATGCTCCAGATGCTGCTGCGGCGCGACGTGCGGTACGTCGCCGCCGTCGTCACCCGCTACTACGGCGGCGTGAAGCTCGGCGCGGGCGGCCTCATCCGCGCCTACGGCGGCTGCGTCGGCGAGGCCCTCGACGCGATCGGCACCGTGACGCGCCGCCGCTACCGGCTCGCCACCGTCACCGTCGACCACCAGCGGGCCGGCAGGCTCCAGAACGACCTGCGCGCCACCGGCCGCTCCGTCCGCGACGTACGGTACGCCGACGCCGTACGGATCGAGGTGGGCCTGCCCGACGCCGACGTGGACGCCTTCCGCGGCTGGCTCGCCGACGCCACCGCCGGAACGGCCACCCTGGAACTCGGCGGAGAGGCGTACGGGGACGGCTGACGCGTACAGGGACACGGCTGACGCGTACGGGGACGGCTGACGCGTACGGCGGCGCCCGGTGTCCCGGGAGGATCCTTGGCGGGTCCTCCCGGGACACGCGTGAGATCAGCGGTGTTCCTCCACGGTGCCGTCCGCGCGGGCGCGCTCCGCCGGCGGGTGCCGCTCCTCCTTCCGTCCGGGCCGGGTGCGCAGCAGGACGGCGAGGGCCGCGGCGGCCGCGACCGCGGCCAGGCCGAGCAGCAGGGTGCGGTCGGGGACCGCGCCCGCCCATCGGGACAGCCGTTCCTCCCAGGCGAACTCCGCGTCCACTCCCATCGGGGACGGCAGTGCGGAGGTGCCGTCGAAGGCCAGGAAGAGCACGCCGAGCAGGATGAACATCGTGCCGCCGGCCAGGGAGGTGGTGTGCAGCGGCACTGTGCCGAGGTGGACCACCCGTCCACGCAGCCATGGCCGGCGCCCGAGGTCGTAGCGGTCCCACAGTGCGGCCAGGACGAACATCGGCACCGCCATGCCCAGGGCGTAGACGGCCAGCAGCGCACCGCCCCGCCAGGGGGCGCCGCCCATGGCCGCGACGGTCAGGACGGCGCCCAGGATCGGCCCGGCGCAGAAGCCCGCCAGGCCGTAGACCGCGCCCAGTGCCAGCACGGAGGCCGCGGAGCCGGAGCGGCGTCTCCCGGCGGCCTGCTGCAGACGGCGTGAGCCGAATCCCCGGCCCAGCACCTGGGCCACGCCGAGCGCGATGACCAGCCAGCCGCCTGCCGTGACCAGGGTGTCCCGGTGCCCGTGGAAGAGCCGCCCGGCGAAGGAGCCGGCCACCCCCAGCGGCACCAGGGTGAGGCAGAGTCCGGCGTAGAAGAGTGCCGTGCGGCCCAGGAGGCGGGCGCTGCCGGCGAAGGAGTACGCGAAGAAGGCCGGCAGCAGCAGGGCCGAGCAGGGGCTGAGCAGGGCCAGCAGGCCGCCGAGGAAGGCGACCAGCACGCCCGGGTCACTCATCGCCGTCCTCCTGCTGCCGTGCCTGCTCGGCGGCCTCGTCGATGATGTCGGTGAAGACGTCGGTGGGCTGGGCGCCGAGTACCGGCCGGCCGTTGATCAGGAAGGCCGGGGTGCTCGTGACCCCGATGCCGTAGCCCTCCTCGGTGTCGCGGGTGACCGCCCGGTGGGCGGCGTCGGAGGCCATGTCCTTCTCGAACCGCGCGAGGTCCTCGACGCCGGCCTTCCGGGCCATGGCGGTGAGCTTGTCCTCGCTGAAGTCGCCCGCGTTGCGGCGCCGCGGCTCGGCGTAGGCCGTGTCGTGGAACTGCCAGAAGCGGTTCTGCTGTCCGGCGGCCCAGCCGGCTCGCGCGGCCTGGTCCGACTCGACTCCGAAGACGGGGAAGTTGCGCCACTCGATGCGCAGGACGCCCTTGTCGACGTAGTCGCGGACCAGGTCCGGCTTGGTCTCGCGGGCGAACCGGCCGCAGAAGGGGCACTGGAAGTCGGAGTACTCGATCAGCACGACGGGCGCGTCGGGGCTGCCGAGGGCGAGCGGGTCGGCGCCGTCCCGGCGGGCCAGGCCGAGCAGTTCCGGGTTCGCCGGCTCCTGAGCCTCGGGGGTCGACACCGTGGCGGGGGCGGCGGTGCCGCCCCCGGAGCCGTCGCGGCCGAGGGCGAGGGCGAGAACGGCGGTCACGACGGCGGCGGCCGGCACGACCGCGGCGAGGACGCGCCGGGTGCGACCGGGGCGTGGCCGCCCGGTGCGCGAGGACGCGGGTGTTCCGGGTGTTCCGGATGTTCCGGGCATGGTGATGCTCCGAGAGTGAGGTAGGACGAAGAGGGGGGTCCGCGGGAGCGGCGAAACGCTCAGCGGCGGACGGGCGCGGGGCACACGTCGGCTGTGGAGAGCCTGCGCAGTGCCGCCTCGGCCAGCAGGGCGAGGGAGAGGACGGCCACCAGCGGCTGCAGCGGGGCCCAGTAGGTCAGGGCACCGGAGGCGCCCAGCAGGACCAGGACGAGTTTGTTGCAGACGGGGCACCCCACCGCCAGCAGCGACAGCAGACCGCCGACCGACCCGAGCCGTCCGGCGGCCTTCGCGGACGGATCGCCGTGGTCCTCCGGCGCGCCCGAGCCGTCGGGACCGCCGTGCGGCAGCCTGAGGAAGGTGGCCAGGACGAGTCCGGCGAGCACCGCGGTGGCGGCGAGGACGGGGTGGTTCCACCACTGGACGGGGACGGAACGGGAGAACAGGGGCGAGGGCACCACCGCGGTGGGTACGCCCACCAGCACCGTGGTCAGTGCGGCGCCGCCCGCGGCGGCGACCCACTGCGGGGACCGCCACGCGCGAAGCGTCGCTCCCGCCCGGCGGAAGGACCGAGAGGAGGGCATGGGCAAGGGACTCCGTTTTCGCTGAGGAGGTGAAGGGACACGGCGCGCGGGCCGGTCTAGATCCTCAGGACGGAGAGTCGGACCAGGTCGGGTGCGGGTGGCGCGGACCCCGGTCCCGCGAACGCGGGGCCCGGCCCTGTCGGCGCGGCCGGTGTCCGGCGTTCTTCGCTTCCCGTGGTCGGCAGCGGCGCGGACGGACGGGAGGCGTCGTGGGCGGAGGCGATGTCGAGGGCGGTCTGCTTGCCGCAGTGCCCGGCGTCCGGCGACGCGGGGGCGGTCGCCTCGTGGAGGGCAGCGGCGTCACCGACGTCGACGCTGCCCCGCTCCGCGGTGGCCCCGCTGACGAGGGGCAGCCCTGCCGCGTGCCGTACGTCGGCTGTGGCGGTGGCCGAGGCCGGTACGGACTCCGCCGCGGACTGCCCGACCGCGCACAGGGACGAGGCCAGCACGGCGACCAGCACCATGACGCAGCGCAGCACGGAACCGGCTGTGTGGCGCGAAGAGGGCACGGTCATCGTGAGGACTCCGGGAGGCGGTACCGCGTGCGACGGCCACCATAGGGCATACGGGCGGGGGTATGCACCCGTGGTTCGGGAAGGAGCCGTCCACGCCGAGCTCCGACCGTACCGGGCGGCCCTGGCGCGGACCGGGCCGGCGGGCCGGAGCATCGTCGGCCGTCCACCGCGCCGCCCGGCGTGGAGCCGCGGCGATCCGCTCAGCCCCGTCTCACGCACGCTCGCCACGCGGAGACCCCGCTGTCCGGGGGCGGGCGGGGAGAGCCCGCGGAGTCACGATGTGAGGTCAGTGGTCGACCGGGTACCGGCAGGCGCTAGCGTGGAGGGCGCCCGGCCCGGGCCCCCGTGCCGGCCTTCGGGATGTCACCGGGAGAAACATGCAGGTCAGGGCCGTCTTATGAGATTGCTGCACACATCGGACTGGCACCTGGGCCGGTCCTTCCACCGCGTCGGGCTCCTCGACGCCCAGGCCGCCTTCCTCGACCACCTCGTCGCCACCGTCCGGGAGCACGACGTGGACGCCGTCCTCGTCGCGGGGGACGTGTACGACCGGGCCATCCCGCCGCTCGCCGCCGTCGAACTGTTCGACAGCACCCTGCACCGGCTCGCCGAGGCGGGCGTGCCCACCGTGATGATCTCCGGCAACCACGACTCGGCCCGCCGCCTCGGCGTCGGCGCCCGCCTCATCGAGCGCGCCGGCGTCCACCTGCGCACCGACCCCGGTGGCATCGGCACGCCCGTCCTCCTCCCCGACCCGCCCCACGGCGACGTCGCCGTCTACGGGCTGCCCTACCTGGAACCGGCCCTCGTCCGCGAGCGCCTCGGCGCGGCCAGGAGCCGCCACCAGGCGGTACTCGCCGCCGCCATGGACCGCGTCCGCGCCGATCTGGCCGCCCGCCCCGCGGGCACCCGGTCCGTCGTCCTCGCCCACGCCTTCGTGACCGGCGGCGAGACCAGCGACAGCGAGCGCGACATCACCGTCGGCGGCGTCGCCTCCGTGCCCGCCGCCGTCTTCGACGGCGTGGACTACGTGGCCCTCGGCCACCTGCACGGCGCGCAGGCCCTCACCCACCGCGTCCGCTACTCCGGCTCCCCGCTCGCCTACTCGTTCTCCGAGTGGCGGCACCGCAAGACGATGTGGCTCGTCGACCTCGCCCCCGGCGGGGAGGTCACCGCCGAGCGGGTCGACTGCCCCGTACCGCGCCGCCTCGCCCGCCTCCGCGGCCGCCTGGAGGACCTCCTCGCCGACCCGGCGCTCGACCGCCACGAGGACGCCTGGGTCGAGGCCGTCCTCACCGACCCGGTACGCCCCGCCGAGCCCATGGCGCGGCTCACCCGGCGCTTCCCGCACACCCTCGCCCTGACCTTCGAGCCCGAGCGGTCCGACGACCCCGACGGCCACCTCTCCTACGCCCGCCGCCTGCACGGGCGCACCGACCAGCAGATCGCGGAGGACTTCGTGGCCCACGTCCGCGGCGCCGGACCCGACGCCCACGAACGGGCCGCCCTGCGCGGCGCCCTCGACGACGTACGCGCCGGGCTCGCCGCACGCGAGGGCGAGGTGGGCAGGTGAGGCTCCACCGGCTCCGCGTCACGGCGTTCGGCCCCTTCGCCACGGCCCAGGAGGTCGACTTCGACGCGCTCTCCTCCGCCGGGCTCTTCCTCCTGCACGGCGCGACCGGGGCGGGCAAGACCTCCGTCCTCGACGCGGTCTGCTTCGCCCTGTACGGCTCCGTCCCCGGCGCGCGGCAGGCGCCCGGCACCTCCCTGCGCAGCGACCACGCGCCGGCGGGCACCGCCACCGAGGTCGTGCTCGACCTCACCGTCGCCGGCCGCCGACTGGAGATCACCCGGCGCCCCGCCCAGCCCCGCCCCAAGAAGCGCGGACGCGGACACACCGTCGAGAAGGCCCAGTCCTGGCTGCGCGAGTACGACGCCGAGGCCGCCGCCTGGAAGGACCTCAGCCGCTCGCACCAGGAGATAGGGGAGGAGGTCACCCGGCTCATCGGCATGAGCCGCGACCAGTTCTGCCAGGTCGTGCTCCTGCCGCAGGGCGACTTCTCCCGCTTCCTGCGCGCCGACGCCGAGGCGCGCGGCAAGCTCCTCGGGCGGCTGTTCGACACCCGCCGCTTCGCCGCCGTCGAGGAACGCCTCGCCGAACTGCGCCGCGCCGCCGAGCAGCGCGTCCGCGAGGGGGACCAGAGGCTCCTCGCCCTGGCCCACCGCATGGCGCAGGCCGCCGGCGACGCCGCGGCGGGCTGGCCGGCACCCGACGGCGCACCGGGCGACCCCGGTCTCGCCGACGCCGTCCTCGGCTGGGCCGCCGTCGCCCGGTCCGGTGCCCGCGAGGCCCTCGACACCGCCCGCCTCGCCCTCACCGCGGCCGAGGAGCGCCAGGGCTCCGCCCGCCGCGCCCTCGACGCCGAGCACGAGCGCGCCGCCCTGCGCGAACGCCACGAGGACGCCCGCCGCCGCGCCGCCGCCCTCGAGGAGCGCCGGGCCGAGCACGACGCGTGGCAGGCCCGCCTGGACGAGTCCCGCAAGGCGGAGCGCGTCGCCGGCCCGCTCGACCAGCGCGACCGGGCGGAGCGGGAGCACCGCGAGGCCGACGCCGCCCGTGCCCGCGCGCTCACCGCGCTCGCGGCGCTCACCGGGCCCGCCACCGGCTCCGGCGCCACCGACTCCGGAGCGGGAGCCTTCGGCGCGGGAACCTTCGGCGCGGGCGCCGTCGACCCCGACGCCGGGCCCGCCCTCGACCCCTTCGACGCCGGACCGGAGGCGCTGGCCGGCCTCGCCCGGGCCCGCCGCCGCGACCTGGGCGCCCTCGACGCGGCCCGCCGCGCCGAGCGGCGACTCGCGGACATCGCCCGCGAGCGCGCCGAACTCGACCGGCAGGCCCGCGCCGACGACGAGGCCCTCCAGGAGGCCGTCTCCTGGCTCGACGGCTGGGACGGCATTCGGCGGGCGCTCACCGCCCGTGTGGACGCCGCCGGCGAGGCCGCCACTCGAGCCGAGCACCTCGCCGGGCGGCTCGCCCCGGCCCGCCGCCGCCTGGACGCGGCCCGCCGCCGGGACGCCCTCGCCGCCGACGCGGCCGGCGTCGCCGCACGGCTCGCGACCGCCCGCGAGGCCGCCAACGCCGCCCACGAGACCTGGCTCGCCCTGCGGGAGCGGCGGCTGCGCGGCATCGCCGCCGAACTCGCCGCCCACCTGGAGGACGGCGTCCCCTGCGCGGTGTGCGGCTCCGCCGAGCACCCGTCGCCCGCCCGGCCCACCGCCGACCACGTGGACCGCGCGGCGGAGGAGGGGGCGTACGCGCAGCACACGCGCGCCGCCGAGGCCCGCACCGCCGCCGAACGGGACCTCGCCCGCGTACACGAGGCGCTCGCCTCCGCCGCGGCGGAGGCCGCCGGGCACGCCCCGGGCGGGGACCAAGCCGGGGCCGCCCCCGGCGGGGCCGGGGCCGAGGGCCCTTCCGTCGCCGAACTGGCCGAGGCGGTGACCCGGCTGGAGCGCGAGGAGGCCGAGGCGCGCACCCTCGCCCGCGACGGCCATGTCGCGCGCGAGGCGCTGGAAGCCGCCGAGGCGGAGCACGCCCGGCGCGAGGAGCAGCGGCGGCGGTCGGAGGCGCTGGCCGCCGCGCGGGACTCCCGGTGCGACACGCTCGACCGGCTGCGGGCCGAGTGCGAGGCCGAACTGGCGGGTGTCCTCGGCGACGGCGGCGGCACCGTCGCGGCGCGGGCGGCCGCCCTGGAGCGCGAGGTGTCCGCCCTGGAGGCCGCCGCCGAGGCCGTACGGGCCGCGGAGTCGGCGGCGCGGCGGCTGAAGGAGGCCGACGGGCGGCTGGCGGACGCCGCGTACCGGGCCGGGTTCGCCACCCCGGCCGCCGCGGCGGCGGCCCTCCTGGAGGACACCGCCCGGCGCGGCCTCCAGCACCGGGTCGACGCCTGGCAGGCCGAGGCCGCCGTGGTCGCCGACCGCCTGGCGGACGCCGCCGCCCGCGCCGCCGCCGAGGGCCCGCCCGCCGACGTCGCCGCGGCGGCGGCCGCCCACGACGCGGCCGAGCGCGCCGTACGCGGGGCCACCACCGCCCTCGCCGCCCACCGCGAGCGGTGCGCCGCGCTCGACCGGCTCTCCGCGCGCGTGGCCGACGAGGTCCGCGTCCTGGGACCGCTGCGCACGGAGTACGACCGGGTGGCCCGGCTGGCGGCGCTCACCGCCGGGACGTCCGCCGAGAACGAGCGGCGGATGCGCCTGGAGTCGTACGTCCTCGCCGCCCGCCTCGAACAGGTCGCCGCCGCCGCCACGGTGCGGCTCCAGCGCATGTCGTCCGGCCGCTACACGCTGGTCCACTCCGACGCCCGCACCGGCACCAAGCGCGCCGGGCTGGGCCTGCACGTGGTCGACGCGTGGACCGGCGGCGAGCGCGACACGGCCACGCTCTCCGGCGGCGAGACGTTCTTCGCGTCGCTCGCCCTGGCGCTCGGCCTCGCCGACGTCGTCACCGACGAGGCGGGCGGCGTACGGCTCGACACCCTCTTCATCGACGAGGGCTTCGGCAGCCTCGACGAGCACACGCTGGACGAGGTGCTGGACGTGCTGGACTCGCTGCGCGAGCGGGACCGCAGCGTCGGCATCGTCAGCCACGTCGCCGACCTGCGCCGCCGCATCCCGGCCCAGCTGGAGGTCGTCAAGGGGCGCGGCGGCTCGCGGGTGCGGCTGCGGACGGGCGACGGCGGCTGAGGGCGAGGCGGTCCGGCGGTTCGGGTGGTCCGGCGGCTCGGGTGGTCCGCCGGCTTCGGCGGGGCGGCTTCGGCGGCGCCGCGGCCGGGGATGCTCGGGGGCCTCGGCGGCGCCGCGGCTGGGAAGGCTCGGGGGCCCGGGCGGACCGGCGGACGGAGACGGGCCGTCAGCGGCCGACCGCGCGGCGGGGCAGGGGCGACGAGTACACGACACTCGTCGTCACCGACCCCAGGGCGCCGATCCGGCCCGCCACCTCCTCCAGGTGCCGCATCGACCGGGCGGCCACCTTCAGGACGAAGCAGTCGTCGCCGGTGACGTGGTGCGCCTCCAGCACCTCCGGCGTCGCCTCCAGCAGGTCGTGGAAGGGCTTGTAGTTGCCGTGGGGGTAACGCAGCCGGACGAAGGCGAGGACCGGCAGGCCCAGCGCCTCGGTGTCCACGACCGCCGCGTACCCGGTGATCACACCGGCCTCCTCCAGCCTGCGGACCCGCTCGGTCACGGCGCTCGGCGACATCGACACGGCCCGTGCCAGCTCGGCGAAGCTCGCCCGGCCGTCGGCCTGGAGGAGCTGGAGTATGCGCCAGTCGGTGGCGTCCGGCGAGAATCCCGTCATGGACGAGGAATAGCAGGGGAATCCCCGGCGGAACAAGGTCACGGCCATGGATCGCCTCTTCAGGCGGGGTGATCACCGGCCGTAGGTTTCCCGCATGGACACCATGCCGCAGACCCCCGCCTCCGCTCCCGCCCCTGCCTCCGCTCCCGGTGCCACCTCCGGCACCGTCCCCGGCGCCGGGGGCGTGCTGGGCGTGCCGCCCGCCGCGCCGGAGGCCGCCGCCGCGTACTTCGCCGCGAGCCTCGCCTTCCACACCGACGCCTCCGACGTGGCCGCCGCCCTCGCGGCGGAGGGCGACCCCGGCTTCGCCCTCCTGGACTCCCGCTCCGCCGAGGCGTGGGACCAGGGGCACGTCCCCGGCGCCGTCCACCTGCCGACCGCCCTCGTCCCCGAGCGGGCCGAGCTGCTGCTCGACAAGGCCGTACCGGTCGTCACCTACTGCTGGGGGCCCGGCTGCGACGGCGCCACCCGCGCGGCCCTCGCCCTCTCCCGCCTCGGCTACCGGGTCAAGACGATGTTCGGCGGCTTCGAGTACTGGGCGCGGGAGGGCTTCCCGTACGAGACGGCGGAGGGCCTGCGGCGCCAGGACGCCGACCCGCTCACCGCTCCGGTCGCCGCCGCTGCCTGCGGCTGCTGAACCCCCCGGCGGGTGCGCGCCTCTCGGGGCGCGCACCCGCCGCACGCGCGCCGGCTCCGGGCTCCGGTGGCTTCCGGGACGCGTACGACGTACGGCATGCGTACGGCATGCGTACGGCATGCGTTCGGGACGCGTGAGGGGCGCGCACGGGAGGCAGGCCGGGCGCGTCAGAGGCGGGACAGCTCCTCGACGAGGTCGTCCAGGCCGAGCGGGCCCTGGGAGAGCGCCGCCATGTGCCACTTCTTCGCGTCGAACGCGGCCCCGTGCGCCTTGCGGGCGTTCTCCCGGCCCAGCAGCCAGGCCCGTTCGCCGAGCTTGTAGCCGATGGCCTGCGCGGGCATCGACAGGTAGCGGACCATCTCGCTCTCGACGTACGCGGGCGGACGGCTGCTGTGCCGCTGGAAGAAGTCCTGCGCCAGCCCCGGCGTCCACCGCTCGCCCGGCCGGAACGGCGAGTGCGCCGGGATCTCCAGGCCCAGGTGCATGCCGATGTCCACGATCACCCGGCAGGCGCGCATCATCTGCGCGTCCAGGTAGCCGAGCCGCCGCTCCGCGTCCGGCAGGAAGCCCAGCTCGTCCATGAGCCGCTCCGCGTACAGCGCCCAGCCCTCCGCGTTGGCGCTCACCATGCCCACGGTCGCCTGGTACCGGGACAGGCTGTCCGCGACGTGCGCCCACTGCGCGAGCTGGAGGTGGTGGCCGGGCACGCCCTCGTGGTACCAGGTGGACACCAGGTCGTAGACCGGGAAGCGGGTGTCGCCGTTGACGGGCAGCCAGGTCCGGCCGGGCCGCGAGAAGTCCTCCGACGGGCCCGTGTAGTAGGGGGCGGCGGCGCTCCCGGGCGGCGCGATCCGCGACTCCACGCGCCGCACCCGGTCGGCGAGCTCGAAGTGCGTCCCGTCCAGCGCGTCGATCGCCTCGTCCATCAGCTTCTGCAGCCAGACGCGGGTCTCCTCGACGCCCTCGATGTGCGTCCCGTGCCGGTCCAGATGGGCCAGCGCCTCCCAGGGCCCGGCGCCCGGCAGGATCCGGTCGGCCTCCTCGCGCATCTCCGCGAGGATGCGGTGGTACTCGTCCCAGCCGTACGCGTACGCCTCGTCCAGGTCGAAGTCCGTGCCGTTGTGGTAGCGCGACCAGCGGGCGTACCGCTCGCGGCCCACCGTGTCGGGCGCGTCCGCGACGGCCGGCGCGTACACGTCCCGCATCCAGTCGCGCAGCTCCGCGACGGCGGCGGTCGCGCCCCGCGCCGCCGTGTCCAGCTCCGGCCGGAGGGCGGCGGGCCCCGCGGAGGCGAACTCCCCGAACCAGCCGCCCCGGCCCCCGCCCGCCCACTTGCCCAGCTGGTCGATGAAGGTCGCCGTCGCGCGCGGCCCGCCCGGCAGGCCCCGCTCGATGCCGAGGGCGAGGGACTCCCGGTAGCCGTCGAGCGCGGCCGGGACGGCCCGCAGCCGCTCGGCGACGACCGCCCAGTCCTCGTCGCTCTCGGTCGGCGTCACGGTGAACGCCATGCGGACGCTGTGTGCGGGGGAGCGGAGGTTGCCGACGGTGCGCAGGCCCTCCTGCGCGTCGTGGACGGCCAGTTCGGCGGTGAGCCGCTCCCGCAGGAGCCGTGCGCAGCGGCGCTCGGCGTCGCTGCCGGCGCCCGGCGCCCGCTCGGCCCCGTCGAGCCGGGTGAGCGTGTCGCGGGCCAGAGCGGCGATCTCCTCCTGGCCGGCGGGTGAGAAGTCGGGGAGGAGCGCGTAGCTCTCCGGCACGCCCAGGTACGTGCCGGTGACCGGGTCGAGTGCGACGAGGGCGTCCACGAAGTCGTCCGCGACCTGGCGGGGGAGAGGGCTGGGGGTATCTGGCATGCGCCCATCCTGGTACGCGGCCGGCGCCCCCGTCACCTCATTCGATCACAGTCGGCTGACAAACGAGCGGGGCGCTGCCGCGGCGCCCGACCCGGGCGTTGCGGGGGTGGCGGGAGTGACGTGTGGGGTCCGGTCGAGGGCGGCCGGGAGAGGGCCGGAGACGGGGGCGGGTGCCGTCACCATGTGCGTCCGGCAGTTGCCGCGACCCGTGCTGGACCAGTGCTGAAGGGGCGGGCGGGGCGCCGGCGGCGGGCTCGGGGGCGCGCGCGGCGGCGCGCGGGGGGTGCGGGAGGCGTGTCGCGCGGGCGAACGGCGGGCCGCGGCGCGCTCGTGCGCGCCACGGCCCGGCCGTCGGCGGTTTTGGCTGAAACCCGTCGTCGACGCGGTGCCCCCGGAGCCGCTACGGGTGCTGAGGAGCGCCCTGACCGGCGGGGCCGGCGCCCGGAGTCGGGTGGGGGCGGCCCGCCGGGAGCCCGTGCCTTTCGGCCGACCGGCCGCCGTGCTCGGCCCGCAGGGCGTCGAGCCGGGCCGTGATCACCAGGGTGCCCTCCTCGATCTGGTAGTCGAGCGGCAGCCGCAGGGCGCGCATGGCGGCGACCATGCCGGTGTTGGACGCCTGCGTCACGGCGTACACGCTGTCGCACCCGGCCTCCACGGCGAGCCCGGTCAGCCGGCGCAGCAGTTCGGAGCCGATGCCGCGGCGCTGCCAGGCGTCCTCGACGAGCAGGGCCACCTCCGTCTCGTCGCCGTCCCACAGCAGGTGCCCGAGGGCGATCAGCCGGCCGGAGGACGTCTCGACGGCGAGGGTCCGGCCGAAGCGGGGGCTGAGCAGGTGGTTCAGGTAGAGGTCGGCGTCGGCGACCGGGCCGTGGTAGCGCAGGGCCAGGGTGCGGTCCGAGCAGCGGTCGTGCATGGCCCGCGCCGCCGCCACGTCGTCCTGGTCGGCGCGGCGGACGGTGATCGCGTCGCCCTCCGGCAGGGTGAGGACGTCCTCGCCGCGCGGCACCCTCGGGCCGAGCCGCGCGTCCAGCTCGACCAGGGCGCGGGCGCGGGCGAACTCGCTGGGCGTGAAGGGCAGGTACGGGCGCTCCACCGTGAGGACCCCGCCGTACGGGTCGCGCAGCAGCATCACGGTGTCGCCCTGCTCCAGCGCGCCCTCCACCGGGGCCGTGCGGTCGCTGCGGCGGCCCGTGGGGGAGACGGCGGGCACCGAGCGGATGGCGCAGCGGCCCAGCAGCTGCCGCAGCGCGAGCGGCAGTTCGGCGGCGTCGAGGGCGGTGCGGGTGGCCAGGCCGAGGACGCGGGTCGGCGTGTCGACCAGGTCGTGCGCGTCGGCCCGCTCGATCCAGGTGTGGGTGCCGCCCGCAGCGGCGATCCGCCGGGTCAGCGCGGCGGGTTGCAGCGCGGCGGGCGCGCGCAGCAGGAACTCGTCCACCGTGCCGTCGGCGAGCGGGTGGGTCTGCAGGGTCAGGATGTCCACCCGCAGCCCGGCGAGCGCCCCGCACAGGGCGGCGAGGCTCCCCGGTTCGTCCCGCACGGTGGTCCGCACCCGCCACAGCACGGTCCCGGCCTCTCCGTCGCCGTCCTCTCCGGCCCCCGCGGCGGGGGCCGTCCCCGTCCGCGTCTCCGTCTTCGGGAGCGCGGGCGGGGCGTGGCCGTGGTCGTGGCGCCGGGCCCACCAGGTGTGGAAGGCGGCCGTGGCCACCAGGACCACGGCGGAGACGAGGAGCAGGTACGGGCCGTCGGGGCCGTGGACGATGGTTTTCGCGACCGCGTCCGCGACGACCACGGCGGTGAACAGCGCCGCGAGCTCGACCAGATCCCGCCGCCAGTGGTGCCGGTGGCGGGTACGCTTCGCGGACGTGGCGGTCGGTTCGGTCATCTCGGTCATGGCAGCACTCTGACGCGGTGGTGTTGCGCGATCACGAACGGTGTGTGACTGGCGGGTTAAGTGTGCAACTGCGTACATAAAGGCTGATTCTCTCCCTTCTGTGGTCGTCTGTGCGGCGGTCGACGGCAGGCGCGGTGGCCGACGCGGCGACCGTGCCGCATCCCGAGCCGTGTGGCGCGGCGGGCGGCGCCGCGAGACGCGGGCCGGGCACCGGGCGGCCGGGCCGCGGCGGCCCGCTTTCTCCGCGGCGTCGGCGGACGGGGGCCGGCGGACGGCTCGCACCGCCGTACGACCGCGGCCCACTCCCCGGATGCTCCGCACCCTGCGCCGCCGCCCGCACCTCCGTCCACGGCCCCGAGCCGCCCGCACCCTCGCCCGCAACCCCGCCCCGCCCCGTGCCCGCGCCCCAAGGCGCCCGCCCCCGCCCTGCCCCGCCGCTCAACGCAGCGCGCCCGCCAACCTCCTGGCCTGGGCGACGAGCTGCGTCGAGCCGCCCCGCGCCGCCAGCTCCGCCAGCCCCACCGGCGCCGCCCCGTCCGCGCGCGTGGCCGCCCCGCACCGCTCGGCGCAGTCGGCGGCCACCGCGAGTATCTCGCCCGTCCCGCGCGGCACCTCCCCGCCGAGCAGCCCCGGCAGCGCGCCCGCCAGGACCGCCCACACCGTGGCGTACGCGCCCGACGCCGCCGTCGTGCGCAGGGCGTCCGCCAGCCGGTTCACCTTCACCGCGCCCACCGCGACCAGCTCCGCGAGGTCGACGCCGAGGCCCCCGGCGTCCAGCTCCCCGCGCGCGGCCAGCACCAGCAGCGCGTCGACGGCCGCCAGCCGGTCCTCCGCGTGCCGCGCGCCGAGGCCGTACGCGAGCGCCAGACGCAGCGCGGGCCCCGCCTCCCCGCCCCCCTCGGCGAGCGCCGGAAGGGCGAGCGCCCCGTCCCGCTCGCCCGCGTCGGCGCAGCGGCTCACCAACGGCAGCAGCCACGCCGCGAGCGTCTCGCGGTCCTGCGGCAGCACGGCGAGGCCGTCGCCCGCGCCGCCGGGCCGGCAGTGGCAGGCGCCGTCCCGGCCCGTCCACGTCCAGGGCCGCCCCAACGGCCGGAACGCGGGCGGAAACTGGTGCCGCACCACCAGGTTCTCCCGAGTGCCGACCTCGATCAGCCGTCCCGGCGCCCCCGCACCGGCATCCGGCGCCCCCGCACCGGCATCCGGTGCGCCGGGCCGGGGCGGCTCGGCCCGTGTCCGTACGACCGCGCCGAAACCGGCGCCCTCCGCCAGCCAGGCCGCCAGCCGGCCGCCCTCCGCCGTGCCCAGCGCGGCGGCGGCCTGCGCGGCCTCCCGCACGCCGGGCCCGGTCCTCCGCACGCGCAGCAGCGCCTGCGCCACGTCGTGCGTACCCGGCCGGACCCCGAGACGCCGGTACGCGGCGAGCCGCTCGACCAGCACGGACGGCTCCAGGCCGCCCGTCCGCCAGGTCGGCGTGGCCAGCAGGAAGGGCAACGGGTCGGTCAGCGCCCGGAACGCCGCCTCCCGCGCCCGCGCCAACGGCACGTGCGCGAGCCGCTCATGGAAGCAGTACCCCCGCCCCGGGGCGGCCGGCGGCCGGCGCAGCTCGTCGAGTCCGACCCGGCCGGCCAGCGCCGCCGCGAACAGCTGCGCCCCGCGCAGGTGCCGCGCCTCGAGCAGCCCGCCGTCGTACCACCACAGGCCGGGCAGCAGCGGCAGCAGCGCCTCCCGCAGCGCGTCGGGATCGTCGTGGGCGGCCCGCACCAGCCCGTCCAGCGCCCGCTCCGTGTCCATCGCGTCCGGGTCGAAGGAGTGCAGCAGCGCGGCGACCTCCTCGACCAGCTCCGGCCCCTCTGCGGCCGGGGCCAGCGGCCGCGGCTCCGGCGGGGGCGGCAGCAGCTCCACGTACGCGGCGCCGGGGCCCTCCGGCTCCGGCAGCGCCCCGAACACCTCCACGGCGGCCGCCCGGTGCGCCGGGCTCAGCAGCACCGCCGCGCTGTCCGCCAGTGCGGCGCGCACCTGCGGGCCGACCCCGTCCAGATGCCGCCCCACCAGCTTCAACGCCCGTTCCTGAAGCGCCGTGTCCGCGTGGCCGAACACCTCGGCCACCACCGGCAGCAGCTCACCGGCCGCCCCCGCGTCACGCCGCAGCGCCTTGCCGACCAGCACGAGCTGCGCCCGGACCAGCTTCTTCTCCGCGCGGAACAGCACCGACGAGGACACCTCCGCGAGCTGCCGCGCCGACAGGCCGCCCGCCATGGCGAGGCGGCCGAGCACGGCCTGGGCGTGGGCCGCCGACGCCGAGGGGGCGTGCGCGGCGATGCCCGCCCAGTCGGCCGTATGCGCGCCTTCCTCCTCCTCCGTCAGCTCCAGGGCCCGCAGCAGCTCCAGCAGGAAGCGCACCTCCGACGGCGAGCCGCCGCGCAGCAGCCGGGCCACGCAGCCGTCGACGAGGACCGCGCGGGTCACGACCCCCGCCTCCGGCAGCCCCGCCAGAGCCGCCACCCACCCGTCCTGCCACACCAGCCAGTCGGACAGCGCGGCCGTCCGGAAGAGGCGCGGTACGAGCACCGGTGCCTGCGGGTCGGCGGTCAGGTCCCCGAGCACCCGCTTGCGCGCGACCGAGTCGACCCAGCCATGGACGTATCCGTCCGCGACCGGCACGGGGCAACCGGACCGCTGCACCAGACCGTGGATCAGCGGGTAGTCCTCCCGCGCCGTCGCGGCACGCCCCGCCAGCCGGTGCGCCACGTCCCCCAGCCACCGCGGGTCACGCCCGCGCAGCACCGACAGCACCAGCTGGTGCGGCGGCGCCTGCCGGTCCCTCAGGTCGCGGGCGCCGATCCAGGAGGCCGTGGCGGCGGCGCCCGTGTGGCATCCCGCCCCGGCGACGAGCAGGGCGTGCCGCATCCGGCGGCGCCGCTCGCCCTGCTCCCACCCCCAGCCGCGCGCCTCCGCCCGGATCGCCTTCAACCGCGCCGGCAGCGCCTCGCGCTCCGCGGCCTCCAGCACGCCCAGCAGCTCCGGCACCTCGTGCGGCCTGCCCTGCCGCACCGCCTCCAGCACTTCCTCCGTCATCGCGCTCCTCCCGCCGTCCTCGTCCCGTACCGCGCGATCCGCACGGCCGGCGCGCGCTCGCAGGGGCCCCGTCCGCCCCGATGGCCCGTCCACCGGCGACGCGTACGGGTCAGCCCCCCCGCCCGCCGTGCGCACCCGGGTACCGCCGCCCCCCCGGCACGACCGCTGCGGGGCCTCGGCCCCGGCCGGCGTCCGCCCACCGGAGGTCTCCGGGCCCAGGACCCGCCCGGACCCCTGGGCCCCAGGACGGAGGGGCATGCGTGGGCGAGCGCCTGTACGGATCGCGTCACGTCTCCGACCGTAGACCCGGGCACTGACAACGACGCCGGCGCTCACCTCCCGGTGCCCGCGGCCCCGTTCAGCGGAACCGGCACCGGGCGGCGGCCACCTCGCGAGGCGCCGGCGCCTCGCGCCGACCGCTTCCCGCCTGGCCGGCGGGTCGCGGCTCTGGCGCGGGCAGCGGTCGCGGCGCGCTGCCCCACACCGCCCGTGTCACCGGTCGTGGCGCAGCAGGGTGCGCAGGATGTCCTCCGCGTGCGTCCAGAGCACCGCTCCCGAGGCGTCGGGGACCAGGCGCCGGGTTGCCGCCGGAAGCAGCCGGCCGAGCGATTCGCCCAGGTCCGGGGAGTGGACCGGGCTGGTGTCCCCCCGGCCGTACCAGAGGTCGACCGGCACGTCGACGCCGGTCGCCTCGAACGGCCAGCGCCCCATCGCCAGGACGGTGTCGCGGGCGTATCCGGCCGGCCCCTGGCGGAACGCCTCGTCCATCGCGCGCCGGAAGAAGCGCCGGAAGACCGGGTCGGTGTAGACCGCCCGATCGGCCTCGGCACTCGTCGTGACGACCAGGTCCCACAGCGCGTCGGCACTGCCGAAGCCGGCGAAGGACGCCTCGGCGGCGTCCGGGGCGGCGGCCACGGCGTCCACCATCTGCCGCACCTGCGGGGCCAGCGAGTGCGCGAAGCGGGGATGGGCGAGTTCGTCGCTGCCGGACACCACGGCCACCGCGTCCACCAGACCGTGTGCGGCCAGGGCGAGGGCGAACGGCGCTCCCTGGGAGAACCCGACCGCCGACGGCGCGTGGAGGGCCCGCTCCCGAAGGAGGTGCCGGATGTCGGTGGCCCAGCTGGTGAGGGTGCGGCCGGGGTCCGGGTCGGAGGCGCCGAGGCCGGGCCGGTCCACACTGATGAGCCGGATACCGGCCGGGTCGACGACGTCGCCGCCGAAACCGAGCCACCTGCTGGTGGCCGCACCCGGACAGAGCAGCACCGGTCTGCCGTCGGCCGGCCCCCACTCCGCCCAGCCGAGGAGCCGTCCACCCGGCAGCCGGGTCTGTCCGAGGCGCGCTGGTTCCCTCACTCCGTAGTCCATGATCCGCATTGTCGCCGCACGGGGAGCAGGGGTTCCACACGCAGTCCGCCTCGGCAGGCGCGCCCCGGTGCCCCGCGAGGTGGGAGCGGCTGTCCCCCCTGGACGGCCCGTCAGCTCTGCTGCCCCGTACCGGGTCGGGCAGTTCGGCCGCCTGTGCCGGGCCGTGCAGTTCCGCCGCCTGTGCCGGGCCGGGCGGCTCCGCTGCCTCGCGACCGGTCGGGCAGCTCTCCCGCCATCCCCCGCCCGGCCGGGCCGCTCCACCGCCGCCCCGCCACCGGTGACGCGGCGGCTCCACGGCCCCGACACCGGCTCACCCACCCCCGTGCCGAGCCCCCGCCGGGCCGACCGCGCGTGCCAGCGCGGCCACCCCGCGCGCGATGTCCCCGGGCGACAGATGCGCGTACCCCAGCACCAACGACACGCCGTCACCGTCCGGCTCACCCGCCGAGCCGTAGTCCGCGACGGTCCGCACCACGACGCCCGCGGCCGCCGCCCGCCGCACGAAGACGTCCGCGGGGCCGTACCCGGCCGGTACGCGCGCGATGACGTGCAGTCCGGCCGCGATCCCGCTGACGACCGTCCCCGGCAGAGCCTCCGCCACCGCCGCGACCAGCGCGTCCCGCCGCTCCCGGTAGGCGCTCCGGCACCGCCGCAGATGCCGGTCGTACCCGCCCCGCGCGACGAAGTCCGCGAGGACCGCCTGCTCCAGCACCGGATGGCCCAGGTCCATGGTCCGCTTCCGCTCCACCAGCTCGCCCGCCAGCTCGCCCGGCAGCAGCAGCCAGCCCAGGCGGAGCCCCGGCGCGAGGGACTTGCTCACCGAGCCGGTGTACAGCACCCGCTCCGGATCGAGCCCCTGGAGAGCGCCCACCGGTTCCCGGTCGTACCGGAAGTCCCCGTCGTAGTCGTCCTCCACGATCCACCCGTCCACCGCGCGCGCCCAGTCGAGCAGCTCCGCCCTCCGGGCGGCCGAGTAGCCGATCCCGCGTGGGAACTGGTGCGCGGGCGTCGTCACCACCGCCCGCACCCCGGACGCCTCGAGCGGCCGCGGGGCCAGCCCCTCGCCGTCCAGCGGCAGCCCGACGGCCCGCAGCCCGGCCGCCGCGAAGAGCGTGCCGTGCTCGGGGCTCCCCGGGTCCTCGACCCCCACGAGGCGCTCACCACGCTCCCGCAGCACCGCGCCCACCAGGGTCAGCGCCTGCGCCACGCCCGAGCACACCACCAGCCGCTCCGGGTCCGCCACCACACCGCGCCGCCGCGTCAGCAGCCCGGCCAGCGCGGTGCGCAGCACCGGCAGCCCGCGCGGATCGGGGTAGCCCAGCTCCTTGTGCGCCAGCCCGCCGAGCGCCGCCTTGTACGCCGCCGCCCACGCGGTGCGCGGGAACAGCGACAGGTCCGGGAGGCCCGGCCGGAAGTCCACCCGCACACCGGGGGAGCGGGGCGCCAGGTCCCGCACCCGTCCCGGGGACGCGGCCCGCACCGCGTCCCCCACCCAGGTGCCGGAGCCGTGCACGCTGCGCAGGTACCCCTCCGCCGTGAGCTGCTCGTACGCCTCCGTCACCAGCCCCCGCGAGACGCCCAGCTCCGCCGCCAGGTCCCGGGTCGACGGCAGCCGCGTGCCCGCCGCCAACCGTCCGCTCCGCACCGCGTCCCGCAGCGCCTCCCGCAGGGCACGCCCTCGACTCCGCGCGGGCGCCGTGGCAGCCGGTGCCAGCAACTCCCAGGCACCGCCGCCCTCTTCCCGTCCGGTCATGGGCCGGACGCTACACGGACCCCGCCGCCCCGCAGCCGTCCGGCGTCCCGCCCACCGACTCCGCGCCCGTCCCGCCGCCCCGCGGCGGCCACGCGTTCCGCGCCGGCCGGTCGCCGTTGGCGTCCGGTCCCGCCGCCCCGCAGCCGTCCGGCGTCCCGGCGTCCACCGGCTGCGCGGCCGCCCTCACCGCGACCGCCACGCGGCCCCCCCACCGGCTGCCGGCCCGGTGGAAGCCCGCCCGACAGCCTTGGCCGGCCGGCCGGGCGAAAGTGGTCCCCGTGGACGGCGGCGAAGTGGTCCTCAACCGGAGCCGGCGCCCTGCCTAGCGTCGGTCACATGAACGCGACCTCCCGGAGCGGCGCACTGCTCGCGGCCTTCGCCTGCGTCCTCGTCGGCGCCTCCTTCACCGCCAACAGCGTCCTCGGCGCCTACCCGTACGCGGGCGGCCAGGCCCTCCGCTACGCCCTCGCCTGCCTGCTCCTGCTGCCCCTGCTCGGCCGCGGCGGCACCGCCCCCCTGCGCGCCCTGCCCCCGCGCGCGTGGCTGCGTGTCGCCGCCCTCGCGGGCATCGGCATGGTCGGCTTCAACCTGGCCGTCCTCGCCGCCGAGCGCACCGCCGAACCGGCCGTCCCCGGCGTCCTCGTGGGCTGCGCGCCCGTGGTGGTCGCCGTCCTCGTACCGCTGCTGGAGGGCCGCAGGCCGACCCGGCCCGTGCTGTACGGGGCGGTGCTGGTCGCGGTGGGCGCGCTCACCGTGCAGGGCTGGGGCCGCACGGACCTGGCCGGGATCGCCTGGTCGGTGTGCGCGCTCGGCGGGGAGGTGGGCTTCGCCGTGCTGGCCGTTCCCGTCCTGCGCCCGCTCGGCCCGAAGCTGCTGTCCGCCACCGTCTGCGGGGTGGCGGCCCTGGAGGCCGCGGTGCTGGCCGTCCTCGTGGACGGGGCGCAGGCCGTGCGGGTCCCCGCCCCGGCGGAGGCCGCGGCGCTGCTGTGGCAGGCCGCCGTGGTGACCGTGGTCGGCTTCGTCTGCTGGTACATGGGGGTGCAGCGGATCGGCGCCGAGCGGGCGACGCTGTTCTCCGGGCTCATCCCGGTGTCGGCCGCGCTGACCGCGCCGCTCGTCGCCGCCGGTGCGTACGGCCCCGCCCAGGCGGTCGGCAGCGCCCTCGTCGGCGCGGGGGTGGCCGTCGGCTCCGGTGTCCTCGGAGCGGCCCCGCACCGAAGGGCCCGCGCCGGGGCCCCGACGGACCCGACCGGCACCACCGGGCCGGACGACGCGGCCCTCCGCGCGGCCCCTCACGCCCCGTCGGCGGCCGCCGACCCGGACGGTGTCGCGCGACGCGCCGGGGAGCGACGCCCGTAGGGTTCCCGGCCGGGTGCCGGACGGGTGCGCCCGGCCCGGCCCGCCGTGCCGGTGCGGCGCGGCCCCCGCCCGCAGGCCCCGCCTCCCCGCGAGGCCGCCGCACCGCCGGGCCACCGCCCCTGGCGGCGCGTACCGCCCCCGGCGTCGGGCGCCGCCCCGGACCGGCCGCGAGCGCCCGCCCGGCCGGGTCCCGCCCCAGCTGACCCTCCGCAACCACACGTCGGCCCGGTCGTCCCGGTCGGCCCTGGTCGGTCCGGCGGGCCGTGCCCTCGGCCCCCGGCCTGGCGGCCCATCCGCGCCGCCCCATCCGCGCCGCTCCAGCCCGCGGCGCCCCATCCGCGCCCCCATCCGCGCCGCTCCAGCACCCGGCGGCCCCGGTGGGCCGGAGCTGTATACCTGGCCCACCCCGCTCGGCCCCCCCCGCGCGGCCCGCCCGGCCGTGTGCCGCCGGACCCGACGCGTCCGCCGCGGCCGACCCGCTTCCGGCCCGGCCTGGCGACCCAACCCCGCTCGTGCCCTGCCCTTTCCGGCCTGTCCGGCAGGGCGCAGGCGCCGGTCGCCGACGCGTTCCGGCCATCCACGCCCTGCGCCCCGGGAGCGGCCGGCAGCACGCCCCAGGCGACGGCGGCACCGGCAGGCCGCCCGGACCGGCCCCGCCGTCCGGTCCCGCCCCGCGCCCCGGCGGGGCCGCGCCGAGGGCCCCGCCGGCCGTCGCCGGGCCGCAGCACACCGGCCCTTCCCCCGCCGGCGACGGCACGCGCCCCGCGTCCGCCCGTCACGGTCTGTCCGCCCGCGGCCGCCGCTCCCGCGCGGACGGCGGCGCGCCCTTCGCGCGCCTGCGGAGGGGGCACCCCGCGGACGGGACCTCTCCGGCCATCCTGCGCTCCCCGCGTCCCGCGCGGCGCCGCTGCCGCCCACGTGAGCGACAATTACTGTTCGGTAGCCGAGAGTTCAGCCGTCGCTCGGACGGGCACCCACGCCGCGTCTCCCACTCCGGCGAGCATTGGTCTTGACCAAGTGGGTGGCCCGCCCTAAGGTCGCAGGGTTAGTGCAGGGACCTTTAATAAACAAGGGCACGGAAACTCGTCCGGGACACGGCGACCGCGGAGGATCAGGGTGGGGACCACGCAGCTCGAATCGGTACCGGAGCCGAAGTACTGGCACCTCAAGACCGTGATCAGCGAGGCGCTCGACTCCGAGTTCCAGGTCGGGGAGATCCTGCCCAACGAGCGGGAGCTCGCCGCGCGCTTCGGCGTCGCCCGTGCCACCCTCCGCCAGGCCCTCGAACAGCTGGAGCTGGAGGGCCGCCTCCAGCGCCGCCGCGGCGTCGGGACCACCGTCGCCCCGCCGCGCGTCGGTGTGGACGTCTCCACCGCCCAGCACCGCTGGCCCGGCGCGGGCGACGCCAGCTGGCAGCCGCTCGACTGCGCGACCACACCGCCCCCCGCCGCCGTCCTGCGCCTCCTGGAGGCCGACACCGAACCCGGCGCGGACGCCGTCGGCTCCGTCTTCGCGGTGCGCAGGCTGCGCGCCACGCACGGCCAGGCCGTCGCCGCGGAGCAGCTGTACGTCCCCGCCGCCTCCGTCCCCGGTCTCGTCCCGGCCGACTCCCCGGCGGGCCCGGCCCTCGCGCACGCGGTCCTTCACGAGCTGCAGCGCCTGCCCCTGGAGGGCCAGGACCGCGCCGTCGAGCTCGGCTCGGCCCGCGCGGACGACGCACGGGAGCTGGACCGCCTGCCCGGCTCCCCGGTGCTCGTCGTCACCACCCGCTACCTGTCCGGCGGGCGGACGGCGGCCGTCTCCGTCGCCACCTACCGCGCCGACACCTGCCGCCTCACCTTCGGCGACGTCGGCGACCTCGGCATCGCCTCCTGACCCCTCGGGCGGCGCCCGTCACCGGCGCGCGGTGACCGTTCCCTCCACGGCGAACAACTGCTCCTCGACATGGTCCAGGGCCAGCCGCAGCGCGCCCGTGGCCACGGCCGCCTCCCCGAGCAGGGACAGCTCCACGCGCGGCGGCCGCAGGCAGAACCGTGCCAACTCCTCCCGCAGCGGCGGCAGCACGCCGTCCAGCCCGGCCGCCCACCCGCCGACGACGACGAGCTCCGGGTCCAGCGCCAGTACCAGCGCCCCCACGTCGTGCACCAGCCGCTGCGTGAACCGGTCCACGGCCGCCATCGCCCGGTCGTCACCGTGCCGCGCCCGCGCGAACACCTCCGCCACGGCCTGCTCGTCCAGCGGGTCCAGCGGCTCGTCCGTCGTCGACAGCAGCGTCTCCGGGGTCTCCCCGCGGCCCAGCAGGTGCAGGGCGCCGATCTCCCCGGCCGCCCCGCCGAACCCCCGGTGCAGCCGGCCGCCGATCAGCGAACCGGCGCCCGGGCTCAGCCCCGCCAGGACGAAGACGACGTCGTCCGTGCCGATGGCCGCGCCCTTCCAGTGCTCGGCGACGGCCGCCGCGTTCGCGTCGTTCTCCACCAGCACCGGGCAGCGGAACGACCGCCGCAGCCGCTCGCCCAGCGCCAGTCCGGTCCACCCCGGCAGCGCGGTGCACAGCCGCACCGTCCCGTCCGCCTCGACGATCCCCGGAGTGCCCACGCCGACGGCCCGCAGCGCGCCCCGCGCCACACCGGTACGGCGCAGCACGTCCGCGACGGCCGCGCGCACCCGCTCCAGCCGCTCGTCCGCCGACGCGCTCACCGACACGTCCCGTGTGCCCGCGCCGATGATGCGCCCGTCGAGACCCGACAGGAGCGCCGCGACCCGGTGCGGGCCGATCTCGATGCCCAGCAGGTGCCCGGCCTCCGCCCGGAACCGGTAGCGCCGCGCCGGGCGCCCCTGGCGCCGCACCTCGCGCTCCTCGGGACCCGCCTCGACCACGAGACCCGCCTCGATCAGTCCCTCCGTGACGCCCTCGACGGTGGGGCGGGAGAGGCCGGTGAGGCGTGTGAGGTCGGTCAGCGTGCGGGCCTCGCCGCCCCGCAGCGCATGGAGTACCACAGCGGAGTTGATCCGCCGCAGCAGCGACGGGTCCCCGCCGGTAAGCCGCCCCACTGTGTGTCCTCCCAGCTCGAGCCGCGTGTTTGCCGGATCGTACTCAATGCGGGGGCGCGGCGGCGAGGGCGGTCCGGCCGGGGCCGCCGCCGCACGGCCCGCGACGCGAAGCCCGCCCGCCGCACGGCCCCCCGGCCCGCCGGCCGTCCGGCCAGGGCCCGCCCACCGCCCCGGCATCCCGAGCGGCCACCGGCCAGCCGGTCCCGGCCGCCTGGTCCCGGCCACCCGGACCGGTGGCCGATGCGACCGGCCGGCACGCGGAGCGGCCCGCCGTCCGTGGCGGACGGCGGCGGCCGGGTTGTCCACAGGCCGAGGTGACGCGGCGCCAATTGTCGGTGGGGGAGGCTTTACTGGGACCATGACCACGGCCCGTCACCATCTGGCGACCATCGACCTGCTGCGCGCCCGGCCCTTCCCCCGGCAGCGCGGCCGCTCCGACGTGGGCGAGGCCGGACCGGGGTACCACATAGCGGAGCTCGCCACGAGCGAGGACTTCTGGGAGGACCCCGAACGCTGGGAGGAGGTCGCGGACCAGTACGAGGCGGAGCGGGACGCGCTGGGCGTCCTCCTCGCCGAGCGGTGGGGCGAGCCGCACGTCTTCAGCCTCTGGTCGGTCTTCGAGCGCGGGGCGGGCGGCGAGGAGCTGCCCGAGCCGTGGGGGACGCTGAGCGCCCACGTCCCGGACGTGCACCTGTGGCGGGCGGAGGGCCGCTGGATGGCGCTCGGGGTCTCGCAGTGGGACCGGGAGCTGCCGTTCCAGCTGCTCGCCGTCGTCACGGAGACGGATCCTCCGTAGCGGCCCGGCGCAGGCGGGCGTACTCCTCCGCCATCGTCGTCGCGGTCCAGTGGGCGTTCAGGCCGCTCGGGTTGGGCAGCACCCAGACGCGGCTGCCGCCGAGCGTCCGCTCCTGCGGCCCCGTCGCGGCCTTCCGGTCGCCGAAGGCCGCGCGGTACGCGGTGATGCCGACGACGGCGAGCCAGCGCGGGCGCAGCAGCCGCACCTTCGCGGTGAGCAGCCGGCCGCCCTCCCGGTACTCCTCGTCGCTGAGCTCGTCCGCCCGCGCCGTGGCCCGCGCCACGACGTTCGTGACGCCCAGCCCGTACGCCAGCAGTTCGTGCTGCTCCGACGGGGCGAGCCGGCGGGGGGTGAAGCCGGACAGATGCAGCACGGGCCAGAAGCGGTTGCCCGGCCGGGCGAAGTGGTGGCCCGTCGCGGCCGACATCAGGCCCGGGTTGATGCCGCAGAACAACACGGACAGGCCGCTCGCGACCACGTCGGGGACGGTGCGGTCGCGAGCGGCCTGGAGTTCCTCGGGGGTGAGGCGCGGCGGGGCCACGTCAGAGGATGGCGCCGGGGGTGTAGGCGGCGGCCTCCGGGTGCCGCTTGACGATCTCCTCGACGCGCGCGACGACGACGCCCACCTGGTCGGCGGCGGCGCCGGTGAAGGACAGCTTGTCGGCCATCAGCGCGTCCAGCTCGGCGCGGTCCAGCGGGATCCGCTCGTCCGCCGCCAGCTTCTCCAGCAGCTCGTTGCGCTCCGCGCCCTGCTCGCGCATGGCCAGCGCGGACGCGACGGCGTTCTCCTTGATGGCCTCGTGGGCCACCTCGCGGCCGACACCGGCCCGCACGGACGCCATCAGCACCTTGGTCGTCGCCAGGAACGGCAGGTAGCGGTCCAGCTCCCGCGCCACGACCGCGGGGAACGCGCCGAACTCGTCCAGCACGGTCAGGAACGTCTCCAGCAGCCCGTCGAGCGCGAAGAACGCGTCCGGCAGCGCCACCCGGCGGACCACGGAGCAGGACACGTCGCCCTCGTTCCACTGGTCGCCCGCCAGCTCGCCCGCCATCGACGCGTAGCCGCGCAGCACGACCATCAGGCCGTTGACGCGCTCGCAGGAGCGGGTGTTCATCTTGTGCGGCATGGCGGACGAGCCGACCTGGCCCGGCTTGAAGCCCTCGGTGACCAGCTCGTGGCCCGCCATCAGCCGGATCGTCTTCGCCAGCGACGACGGAGCGCCCGCGAGCTGCACCAGCGCCGTCACGACCTCGTAGTCGAGGGAGCGCGGGTACACCTGGCCGACGGAGGTGAACGCGTGCGCGAAGCCGAGGTGCGCGGCGATCCGCTGCTCCAGGTCGGCGAGCTTCGACGCGTCACCGCCCAGCAGGTCCAGCATGTCCTGCGCCGTGCCGACCGGGCCCTTGATGCCGCGCAGCGGGTAGCGGCCCAGCAGCTCCTCCAGGCGCGCGTACGCGACGAGCAGCTCGTCCGCGGCGGTCGCGAAGCGCTTGCCGAGCGTCGTGGCCTGCGCCGCCACGTTGTGCGAGCGGCCGGCCACGACCAGCTCGCCGTACTCGGCGGACAGCCTGCCGAGCCGTGCCAGCACGGCGACGGCGCGGTCCCGCATCAGCTCCAGGGAGAGCCGGATCTGGAGCTGCTCGACGTTCTCCGTCAGGTCGCGCGAGGTCATGCCCTTGTGGACCTGCTCGTGCCCGGCGAGGGCGTTGAACTCCTCGATCCGGGCCTTCACGTCGTGGCGGGTGACCTTCTCGCGCTCGGCGATCGACGCGAGGTCGACCTGGTCCAGGACGCGCTCGTAGTCGGCGAGGGCGGCGTCCGGGACGTCGATCCCGAGGTCCTTCTGGGCGCGCAGCACGGCGAGCCACAGGCGGCGCTCCAGCTTCACCTTCTGCTCGGGGGACCACAGGACGGCGAGCTCGGCGGAGGCGTAGCGGCCGGCGAGGACATTGGGGATGCGGGGCTTGGCAGTCACGTGGACGGAGTTTACCCGCCGTCTCCGGCGGCCCATGAGCCTGCGCACGCTCCACGAGGCCCAGGTCAGAGGCGCCGGTGCCGTCCACCGGCGCGTCGCCGGCACAGCGGGGGCCCGCTCGGGCGGCGCCGCGGTCGCCGGACACCCGGCCCGGGGCCCTCGCCCGGGGCGGACGTGGAGGCGCCGGCTCCCCGCCCCCTGGGCGCAGGCGGCGGTCGGCCGCGGAAGGTGCCGCACGGCTCGTCTCGCGGCGCCCCCTCGTGCGCGGGGCGGATGGTCCTGCCCCGCCCCGCCCGGCCCGCCTGGGACCGGATCGGGCGGGCGCTCCCGGCCGCCGTCCGATGGCTCGGCCCACCGGCGCCCCGGCGGGCGGCGCCGGTGGGCCGAGGACGCGGAGTGCGCCGGGTGCCGCGGCCCCGGCGGGCTCCGGACGAGGGCCTGGTGGCGGGCGGGCGGCGGGCTGGAGGTCGGTGGAGCGGGGCGGCTACGCCCGAACGGCGAGCGCCCGAACGGCGAGCGTCCGAACAGCGAGCGTCCGCACGGTGCACGTCCGCACGGTGCACGTACGTACGGCGAGTGCCCGTACGGCGAGTGCCCGTACGGCGAGTGGCACGGCGAGCGCCCGCACGGCGAGCGCCTGAATGGCGAGCGTCCCGCACGCTGAATGCCCGCACGATGCGCGTCCTTGCGGCCAGCGTCCGTACGGTGCACGTCCGCACGACGCGGTGCGGCGGGAGCGCGGTCACGGTTCACGGGCTGGGCGCCCGTGGGCCGGCCTCCCGTACGTGTGGGGCTCCGGGTGTGCGCCGGGCGGCGGAGCCCCGCGTCCGCGAGTGGGACGGCCGCTCGTGTCGGCCCCCGCTTCCGGTCGCGGGGGCCGCCCGCCGGGAGCCGTTCTGCGGCGCGCCCGGTCGGGTGCCGCCCTGCGGCCTGCCCTCGTCCGCCCCGTCCGCCCGTGGCGCGCCTCCGCACAGGTCCGCTCCTCCGCCGACGCGGCCCTCGGCCCGCCCGCCGTCCGGATGCCGCTCGTCCGGGAGCCCCCCTTCGGCCTGTCTCGGTTCACCCCTGGACCCGACAGCCCGCTACCGGTCCGCCTCCGAGTCGAGGCCCTCGACCGTCGACAGCCGCCCGTCCGGGCCGGGCCCGCCGTCCGGGCCGGGCCCGCCTCCCGTGGAGAAGAGCCGGAGGGGTGTCTGTGCCAGGGGACCCAGGGAGCCCCTTCCCGTCAGTGCCCGTCCCTCCCCGCCTGGGCCCTCGGCCGGGCCGAACCCCGGCCGGGAGCCGCGTTTCGCGGGCTCGCCCGGGGGCCGGACCGCGCGTGGGACCCCTACAGGGGCCGCGCCCCCCGCGGATGACGGGTGGTCAATCGGCGCGAGCGGGCCCAGGCGGACACTCGGGGACATCGGCGAGCAATGTGATCCATCTGACTTTTGCGCCACCGAACCCCCACTCCTTTGAGAGCGTTCTCACGGAATAGAGGACGGAGATGTTCCGGGAAAGGCCGTCCGTACGGTTCGCCGCGACCGGGAGCCGTGCGGCCGGCCGGTCCTCCGCACCGCCCGGGGCCTGTGCGGTGCAGCCCGTGCGGGCCGCCGGGGCGGTGCGGACGTCTCCGTCCCGCCGTCGTCGCCTACCTGGAGCGTCATGGGTCCCAACACACGACCGTCGCCGCGAGTACGCGGCCGGGATCGGCAACTGGCACAGATCAGCGCGAGCCTCCACAGTGTGGCGAGCACCCGCCGGAGCAGGGTGCTGCTGGTGGAGGCACCACCGGGCGCGGGCAAGACCCGCCTCCTCGGGGAGGCCGGCGTCATGGCCGCGGAGAACGGCTTCGAGGTCGTCGGCGGGCTTCCTGGCGCTCCCGTCCCCGTCCCTGCCCCCGCCCCCGCCCCTGCCCCCCACTCCGCCCGCGTCCCCGGCACGGCGGTCCCGCCGCCCGCCGGCACCCGGACGCGTGCCCGCTCCCGCCGGTCCGGCGCCACCGCCGACGGCCCCCGCCCCCACCCGCTCGCCCCGGCCGCCGGCGGCTGCCCTCCCGTCCCCTGCCCCGCCTCCGCGGTGGACGCGGTACGGGCGCGGCTGCGCGACACCCCCGAGCACGTGCGCACCACCGTCGCACTCGACGACCTGCACCTGGCCGACCTCCCGGCCCTCACGGCGCTGTGCGAACTGATCACGACCCTCGCGGGGCGCCCCGTCCTGTGGCTGCTCGCCTTCGCCCCGGACCGGGACACCTCGCCCTACGAGTCGGTCGCGGCCTGCCTCGCCAAGCTCCGGGGCCGGGTGCCCGTGGAACCGGTGCCGGAGCTGGGCCCGCTCCGGGGCGACGCCCTGGGGCAGCTGGTCGCCGACTGGACCGGAGCCGACCCCGACCCGGCGCTCCTCGCCCTGGCGGAGAGCGTCAACCGCACGCCGCGAGCGGTGATCGAGCTGGTGCGGGGGCTCGTGGAGGACGGCGACTTATCCGTCGTCGACGGCACCTCACGGTTACAGCCCCATCCGTCCGGCGCGGCTCCGGGGGCCGGCGGGTGTCTGCCCACGCCGGTGCCGAAACGCTTCTCCACGCTGGTCCAGCGGGACTTGCGGGCGCTCTCCGAACCCACCATGAGAGCGCTGCGACTCGCGGCGGTGCTCGGGTCGCCGTTCGCGCCCGAAGACCTCTCGGCCATGCTCGGCGAGGCACCCGTCAGCCTGCTGGCGGCGGTCGACGAGGCGGTCGACCGGGGGCTCCTCGTCTGCGGCGAGCGCGACCTGGCGTTCCGCAGCGAACCGATCTGGCGCGTACTGCTCGACTCCGTACCGCCGCCGGTCCGCGCGCTCCTGCGCCGGCAGGCGGCCGAGATGCTGCTGTCCCGCCCCGACGGCGTCGCCCGCGCGGCACTCCAGCTGGTGCACATCGCCCGGCCCGGCGACACACAGGCCCTGCGCACCATCGCCGAGGGCGCCCGGCGGCTCCTGGCCAGCGAGCCGTCCACCGCGGCGGCCCTGGCGACCCGCTGCATGGAACTCCTGGCCCCCGGACACAGCGACCGCCTCCGCCTGGCGAAGACGGCCGTCGAGGCGTTCACGAGGGCGGGCGACCTGGACCGGGCGATCACCCTCGCCGTGGACGCGATCGACGAGACCACCGCACGCGCGAAGGCGCTGCCCCCCGCGCTCGCCGGGGACGTCGCGGCGCTGCGGGCGTCGATGTCGGCGGCGCTGCTGTTCCTGGGGGACACCGAGACGGCGCGCCGCGCCGCCCGGGACGCGCTCGCGGCGCAGGCCGAAGGACTCCAGCTCCGCGAGGCCGTCATCACCGACCTGGCCGCCTCCTGCCTGACCGGCGACGGCACCGCGGCCGAACGGGTACGGGGGATACTCGGCGCGCCCGACCACCACCCCCGTGCCGTACGGGTCGGCGCCCTGACCTTCCACGCGTTCGGCCAGTGGCGCGACGGCCGGGTGGGCGACGCGGTGCGGACGCTGCGGGAGGCCGTCGCCCTGGAGGACGGGACCGGCGGGCCCCGGCTCATCGACCCGCGGTGGTTCCTCGCCTTCGCCCTGACCAGGACCGACGACCACGAGGAGGCGGAGGCGGTCATCGAGCGGTCCGCCCGGGCGGCGGCCTGCGAGACGAGGACCCTGACCACCACCATCCCCGACGTGCTGCGGGCGCCGCTGCACATCGCGCGGGGGCGCCTCGACGAGGCGGAGGCCGCCGCGCTGGCCGGGGTGGGCGCGGACGGCCCGCACCTGCCGATGCTCGCCCCGCAGGCATGGCTGGTGCTGGCCCTGGTGGCGCTCCGTCAGGGAAGGCTCGCCCAGGCGGAGGATCACCTCAGAACCCTGGAGAAGGACTTCCCGCAGCACGCCTCCCGCCCCTGGTGGGCGGCGCGCCTCCTGCTCCACGCGCAGCTGACCGAGGCCCAGGCGGGGAGCGGGGCGGCGGCGGACGTACTGGCGGAGACGGGAGCGCACGACGGCGCGCTGCGCGAACTCCTGCTGGAGGACCCGGCGGCCGCCGCGTGGTCCGTGCGCTGCGGGCTCGCGGCGGGCAGGCCGGAGATCGTCCGCGCGGTGGTCGAGACGGCGGAGCTGCTGTGCGCGCGCAACCCGGACGTCCCCGCGGTGCTCGCCGCCGCCGCGCACGCCCGCGCCCTCGCCGAGGGCGACGCCGAGGCCCTGGCCGATGCGGGCCGGACGCACCGGAACCCCTGGGCCCGGGCGGCCGCGGCTGAGGACCACGCCATGCTCCTGCTCGGTCGCGGCGACCGGGGCGAGCGGGGCGACCGCGAGGCCGCGATCGGGGAGCTGGACCGGGCGATGAACGCGTACGGGGCGCTCGGGGGCGAGCGGGACGCCGCGCGGGTGCGGGCCCGGCTGCGCGAGCTCGGTGTGCGGCGCCGCCACTGGACGCAGGCCAAACGTCCGCACTCCGGGTGGGAGAGCCTGACCAAGACGGAGCGCAAGGTGGCGGACCTGGTGGCCGGCGGCCTCACCAACCAGCAGGCCGCACGCCACCTGTTCATCTCCCCGCACACGGTCGGGTTCCACCTGCGGCAGATCTACCGCAAGCTGGGCATCCAGTCCCGCACGGCGCTGATACGGCTCAAGGCGTAGGCGCCGGCCGCGCGGGCCGCCCGGTGGACAGTCGCCGAGGAGGAACCCGGTCGCGCGCGTTCCCGCCGTCGCGGTGAGACGGCGGGCCGCGCGACCGGACGGCGACGGACGACAGGGCGGTGGCGTGCGACAGGGCGGCGATGGGCGACAGGGCGGTGGCGGGCGACCGGACGGCGACGGGCGACCGGGCGGTGGCGGGCGACCGGAGGACCGGACGGTGACGGGGCGCCCTCCCGCGGGGGCGAGCACGGGCGGGGTCCGTGCCCGTGCCCGCCCCCGCGGGCGGCCCCGGCCGAACGTCTCGGCCGGGGCGCACACGGGCGGGCCGAATCCCCGCGAGTGCGGAGACGCCCGGTCACCGGCGGCGGGCGGGGCCCACGGGCGCGGCCGCCCGCCCGCCGCCGGACGGGGGCCGCGCGGGAGGGACCGGTCGGGGCCGCGCCTCCGCACGACCGGTGCCCGGGAGCCGCCGGGCCCCGCCACCGCCGCGCCCGCCCCCCGCCGTCGTCGGCGGGCGGCTCAGGCCAGTACCGCCGGCAGCACGCTCAGCCGCCGGATCATCCACTCGGACTCCCACTCCACGGCCGTGCCGGCCGAGAGACGCGCCTCCGGGAACCGGCGCAGGAACTCGCCCAGCGCGATCTGCGCCTCCAGCCGGACCAGCGGCGCGCCGATGCAGTAGTGCATCCCGAGGCCGAAGGAGAGGTGGCCCTGCCCCTTCCGCTCCGCGTCGAAGCTGTCGGCCCCCTCGCCCGGCCGCCGGTTCGCCGCTGTGATGCTGACCTGCACCGGGGCGCCCTTGGGGATCAGGTAGCCGCCCAGCTCGACGTCCTCGGTGGGGAAGCGCCACGTCGGGTGGGGGAACGGCGGGTGCACCCGCAGGGTCTCCTCGACCCACTCCTTGATCTCCTCCTCGGTGCGGGGCCGCTCCTCCGGCGGACGGCGCAGCGCCTCGTACAGCGAGGCGGAGATCAGGCTCCCGGTCGTCTCGTAACCGGTGATGATCATGCCCAGGGTCCAGACGACGACCTCGCCCTCGGTGACCGCCGCGTCCGGCCCCTCGGAAGAGGCCAGCAGCCCCGTGATCACCCCGTCGCGCAGCGGCGCCGGGTCGCGCACCCAGCCCTCGACCGCGCCGAAGAGCGCGCCGACCGCCTCCTTGCGCGCCGGGTAGTCGGACGAGTAGAGCATGACGTCCGTGATGCCGCGCAGCTGCCGTTCGGCCTCCGGGGGCAGGCCGAGCATCTCGGAGATGAACGCCAGCGGAATGCGGTGGGTGTAGTCCGTCACGATGTTGACCTCGCCGGACTCCGCGGAGCGGGACCGCTCCAGCTCGTCCAGGAACCCCTCCACCTTGGCGCTGACCCGCTCGCCCCACCGCTCCGTGTTGCGGGGGCTCAGGACGGGGGCGTGGATGCGCCGGATCCGCGCGTGGTTCTCCCCGTCACTCATGATCATGGCGCGGGCGTACTCCGGGGGCGGCTGCGACCCCACCATCAGGCCCGGCTTGCGCATCCACTCGGGGACCAGGGTGATGTCCTTGAGCAGCGCGGGGTGCGTCAGAGCGGCGCGCACCAGCTCCGGGTCGCACACCACGTACGCGTGGTGCTCGAGGTAGGGGATGCGGACGACCGGCGCCACCCGCGCGGCGGCCAGCAGCTGCGGCATGCAGTCGAAGGGGCCCGGGTCCACGGGCATGGTGGTCTCGGGGGCCTCTTTCCAGCCGCTCTTCGTCGTGACGTTCACCGCGTGACACCTCCGGTGGGAATCTGGCCTCGGTGTTCGGCCAGGGACTCGATGAGTTCGGCCGCCCGTCGGGGGGCGTCGCGGCTCCTGTGCTCCTCGGCCAGCTCCTGGGCCCGCCGCCGGTAGCGCTCGTCGTTCAGTACGGTGCTCACCGCGTCGCGCAGGCCGGCCTCCGTCAGGGCCCGCCGCGGGAGGACGACACCGGCCCCGCACCACCCGACCCGCGCGGCCACGTCGGGCTTCTCCTCCGAGCCCGGCGCGACGACCAGCGGCACGCCCTGGGCGAGGGCCGCGTTGACGCCGTTGTAGCCGCCGTTCGTCACCATCACGTCGACGTGCGGCAGCAGATGGTGGTAGGGCACGTACCGCTCCAGCCGGACGTTGTCCGGAAGCGGGTGGAGGCGGTCGACGTCCAGGGCGCTGCCGGTGGTGACCACCACCAGGACGTCCCGGTCGGCCAGGGCCCGGACGGCGGGGGCCAGCAGCCCGTCGACGTCGTTGGCGGTGGTGCCCTGGGTGACGAGCACCACGGGCCGGCCCCCGGTGAGCTCCCCCCACCAGGAGGGCTCGTCGAACCGCTCCGGGGGGAGCCCGAGGAGCCCGCCCACGAAGTGGGTGCCCGGGTGCAGGTCGCCGCGCGGGAACTCGAACGAGGGCACGGTGCCCATCAGGTACAGCGCCGGCGGGCGGGCGATGTTCTCCATGGCGCCCGTCCGCAGCCGCGCCAGGTTCACCCGCGCCCGCGTCCGGTCGGCCTCCCGGCGCAGGTCCCGCATCACCACGTGGTCCCCGGCGAAGCGGAGCAGCGCGTTGCGCAGCCGCCCGAGCGCCGACGTGGCCGGCAGCAGCCCCCGTCCGAGCGGGCCGGTGTCCCGGCTGCCCAGGATGTAGACCGAGTTGGCCAGCCAGGCCAGCGGGATGCCGGTGCGTTCGGCGGCGAAGCAGGCGCCGTAGCACATGTCGTCGGCCAGGACGCAGTCGGCGGGGAACCGCTCCAGCACCGCCAGCAGGTCCTCCATCTGCCCCGGTGCCGTGCGGTAGAAGATGTCGCGGACACCGGCCTTGAAGCCGGCGATCCCGGTCAGTCCCGCGTGGTGGGGGTACGCCTCCTCGCGGCTCCTGCCGCCGAAGTCGAGCTCCTCGCGCATCGGCTCGAAGCGCGCCCCGGTCTGCTCGACCCGCTCCTGGAACGCGCGACCCGTGTACCACCGCACCTCGTGGCCGCGGCGGGTCAGTTCGCGTGCCACCTCCAGCACGCCGACGACGTGTCCGGGTGCCGGGGTGGTCGCGATCAGTACACGTGTCAACGTCGCCTCCGTCGTCGGTCCGGTCGCACCGTGCTCACCGGTGGCACCGGGCGCCCCACGGGCCCGGCCGGCCACGCACGTCAGCATCACACCGGCAAGGGCCGGGGAAACGGGACCCCGTCGAATACCGCGCACACGCGCAGGGTGGCGGCGCCGCCCCGCCCCGCCGGGTGCGTCCCGGCCCCCGCGGAACCGCCCGTACGGGCCCCCGCCGGGGGATACGGGCGCGCCGCCACCGCGCAACCATGGCCGCAAGAGCAGTCCCCGGCATGGCCTTCCCCGGAAGCGGGAAAGGCGCCGGCGTCCCTCGACGGCATGCTCCCGGCCTCGGACATCGCGTACTGGAGGAGACCCATGACGGCACCCTGGCAGGAGACCGACGTGTCGGACGGCGCCGGCGACGGCCCGAAGAAGGTCACCGTCATCGGTGCCGGCATCGCCGGCCTGGTGGCCGCCTACGAGCTGGAACGCCTCGGACACCACGTCGAGGTCGTCGAGGCGAGCGGGGAGATCGGCGGCCGCATCCACACCCACCGCTTCCCCGGCGCCGGCCCGACCGGCCCGTTCGCCGAGCTCGGCGCGATGCGGATACCCGCCGGGCACCGTCTCACCATGCACTACATCGCCGAACTCGGCCTGCAGAACCAGGTGCGCGAGTTCCGCACCCTGTTCTCCGACGACGCCGCCTACCTGCCCAGCGCCGACGGGTACCTGCGGGTGCGCGACGCGCACGGCGCCCTCGTGCGCGAGTTCGCCGCCGCGCTGCCGGACCGGGGCTACCGCGACAACACCCTGCTGTTCGGCGCGTGGCTGGACGCGAGCATCAGGGCCATCGCGCCGCGCCGGTTCTACGACGGGCTCCACGACGAGATCGGCGTGGAACTGCTGAACCTCGTCGACCACATCGACCTGGCACCCTACCGGTGCGGGGCCTCGGGGAACCGGATGGACCTGCACCGCTTCTTCGCCGACCACCCCCAGGTCCGCTCCTTCTGCCCGCCCCGCCTGGAACGCTTCCTCGACGACGTGCTGGACGAGACCAGCTCCTCCATCGTGCGGCTGCGCGGCGGCATGGACGCGCTGCCCCGGCGGCTCGCCTCCCGCATCCGCGGCACGATCGCGACCGGCCGGGAGGTGGTGGGCATCGACGTGCGGGACGACGCGGTGCTCCTGAGCATCCGGCAGGGCGCCAGGACGTACACCAGGTCCTGCGACTACGTGGTGTGCACCATCCCCTTCACCGTGCTGCGCAGGATGCGGCTGACCGGCTTCGACCAGGAGAAGCTGGACATCGTCCACCAGACGAAGTACTGGGCGGCGACGAAGATCGCCTTACTGTGCCGCGAGCCCTTCTGGGAGAAGGACGGGATCAGCGGGGGAGCCTCCTTCACCGGCGGGCACGTGCGGCAGACCTACTACCCGCCCGCCGAGGGCGATCCGGCCCTCGGGGCGGTGCTCCTGGCGAGCTACACCATCGGGCCGGACGCCGACGCGCTGGGCCGGCTGGGCGAGGCGGATCGCAACGCGCTCGTCCTCGCGGAGCTGAGCGAGATGCACCCCGAACTGCGCAGGCCCGGCATGGTCCGGGACGTGGCGGGGCTCGCCTGGGGCGAGCGCCCCTGGTCGTGGGGGGCGGCCACGGTCCGCTGGGGACAGGAGGCCGCGCTGCGCGAGGCGGAGCGGCGGGAGGCCGCCCGCCCGCAGAAGGGGCTGTTCTTCGCGGGCGAGCACTGCTCGTCCAAACCCGCGTGGATCGAGGGCGCGATCGAGTCCGCCATCGACGCCGCCCACGAGATCGAGTGGTACGAGCCGCGCGCCAGCCGCGTGTTCGCCACCGCCCGGCCGAGCCGCTCGGACCGGTCCGCATGAGCGTCTTCGACCTGCCCCGGCTGCACTTCCGCGGCACGGCGACGACCCACCTGCCCACCGGCCCGCGCGGCGGTCTCGTCGACCTGGCCACGAACACGGCGCTCACCGGCGACGGCCGGCCCTTCCCGCCGCACCGCCCGCCCGGCGAGTACCACGACCACCTGGAGCGCCTGGGACCGCGCCACGACCACGAGGGCAGGCCCTCGCCCGACGGCCCCTTCAGCGCGGCCAAGGGCGGGCACTTCTCCGGCAGCGGGCACTTCTCCGTCGACGCGCGGATCACCGGCGCCGAGACCCGGGCGGGCGGCGGCGTCGTCGTCGCCGACCCGTCGGTCGGGCGCGCCGTCGACCTGTGGGGGCACTACAACGAGTACCTCGGCACCACCGTCAACCGGGCCCGGGTCTTCGACGTCGACCCGGCCTCCGCCTGGACCACCACGCTCATGGTCGGTCAGTTCGCCTTCGGCCGCGACGGGCGCTCCCACGACACCGGGTACATGGCCACCGGCGCCGTCACCGGCTTCCAGCCCCCCAGGTGGCACGACTTCGGCCACGAGGGCCGGGCCGGTCGCACCGACGGCACCGGCGAGCGTGGGCCGGCCGGCCGGCTGCCCCGCTCCGTCGTCCACCAGTTCGTGGTGCCCGCGGACGGCGGGCTGACCTGGCTCGACGAGGCGGACGTCTCACCGGTCGCGCGGCGCCTGCGGGACGAGGCGCAGGCCGAGGGCGCCGGGGGCCTGGTGGTCCAGTTCGCGCTCAGCCACCGGTCCGCGCCGCAGGTGCCCGACCGGCCGAGCCGGTGGCTGCTGCGCGGCACGATCGCCCTGTGGCGCCCGCACGAGCCGCGCACCCACCCGGCGGGACGGCTGCTCGTCCCCGAACGCCGCACGCCCGGCCGGGCGGCCCCCGGCCGCCTGCACAACCTCTCGGTCGAGGTGACCGACACCCACGTCACCCTCAACACCGTCACCGCGCTGCCCACCCGGAACCACCCGGACCCCGGCACCCCGGCCGACGCCGGCCCGAACCCCGGCACCCCGGACCCCACCCCGGCCGACGGAACCCCGGCCGACGGCACCCCGGACTGGACCCGCACCCGCCCCCCGGCGCCCGAGGACCTCGGCGACCTCGAACTGCGCACCGGCAGCGGCCGGCTGGTGGCCCGCGTCCCCCGGCAGGCGTACCTCGGCGAGGAGTACGCCCTGACCGGCGGCGTCGTCACCGTCCCCAGCGAGCTGCCCGCGGCCGACGCCGCCGCCGAGCCGCTCCTCCTGGCGGGCGGCGGCCCCGGCGGTCCCGTGGTGCACCTGCGCGAGAGGGAGGTCGACGTCCAGGTCGACGACGCGAGCCTCATCCTGGAACACCCGAGGGACCCGGACGACGCCGACCACGACGTCGAGGTGGCCGTGCGCTCCTGGGTGCGGGGCCGTCCTGCGCCCGTGCGGGGGATCGCCGTACGCCAGTTCTTCAACCCGCGGGCCCTGCCGCTCGACCCGGTGGCGCGCGACCCGCGGGCGCGGTGCTCCGACGTGCGCGTCGTGCGGATGCGCCCGGGCCGCCGCGACACCTCCGGGCCGTGGGCGGACGGCTGCGTGCTGGACACGGACGAGGCGGGCCGCGGCTGGCTCACCCTGCGCGGCGCCGCCCCCGGCACCGCCCGCGTCCTGCTCTCCCCGGACCCCGCCGACCTGCCGTCCGACCCCGGCCTGCCCGGCTCGGCCGCCCGCTGCCACGACGACGGCGACGCCCTCGGCTACTGGTCCGGCGCCGGCCACCTGTCGCTGCGGGTCCTGCCCGACGACTGGCGGCTGGCCGGCATCGACGGCGACGAGGTGACCTTCGACCTGGTGTACCGGGAGGTCTTCGCCTACTACGAGCACCTGTACTCCTTCATGAAGGCCGAGGTCTTCAGCCTCGCCGACCGGTGCAAGGTGGAGACGTACGCGAAGCTCATCTGGCAGATGTGCGACCCGCGCAACAAGGCGAAGACGTACTACATGCCGCCGACGCGCGACCTGTCGGAGCCCAAGGCCCGGCTCCTGCTGGCCTTCCTGCGGGCCCGGCAGAAGCCGGACGGCGTCCTGCTGACGCAGCCGGCGGCCGTTCCGCGCCGCCGGGAGACCACCACCCGCGGCGGCCTCCTGTCCCTGCTGCGCGACGCCGCGGCCATCGAGCTGGCCGTCATGCTCCAGTACCTGTACGCCGCCTACTCCGTCCCCACCCACGGCGCCGGCCTCGCCTACGTGCGCCGGGGCCTGTGGACGCCCGCGCAGCTCAGGCTCGCCTGCGGCGACGGCGGCGAGACCCTCGACGAGGGCGTCCGCAGCATGCTGCTGGGCATCGCGCGCGAGGAGATGATCCACTTCCTCCTCGTCAACAACATCATCACCGCCCTGGGCGAGCCCTTCCACGTGCCCCGCGTCGACTTCGGCACGGTCAACCGGGAACTGCCGGTGCCGCTCGACTTCTGCCTGGAGCGGCTGGGGCCCGGCAGCGTCGACCGGTTCATCCAGATCGAACGGCCCGAGGACCTGGTGGGCGAGGTGCGCCGGGAGGGCACGCCGGCACCCGTCGCCGTCCGCGACGACCGGCACCCCTACGCCTCGCTCAGCGAGCTGTACGCGGACATCCGCGAGGGCCTGCAGCGCGTGCCGGACCTGTTCCTGGTGGACAGGGGCAGGGGAGGCGGGGAACACCACCTGTTCCTGCGGGAGTCGGTCAACCGGCACCACCCCGACTACCAGCTGGAGGTGGACGACCTGCCCAGCGCGCTGTTCGCGATCGACGTCATCGCGGAGCAGGGCGAGGGAGGGGTGCTCGCCCCGCGCCCGGACGCCGGCGCCGGTGTCCGCGCGGGCTCGCGCGAGGGCGTCCGCGAGCACTCCCACTACGCCTCCTTCCTGCGGATCTCCGACCTGCTGCACGGCGACCCGGCCGTACGGAGCCGTCCGGGCGGCGAGCGGTGGAACCCGGCGTACCCGGTGGTGCGCAACCCCACCCTCGGGCACGGCAACCCGGTCATGGAGACGGTCACCGACCCGGACGCCCGCTCGGTCATGGAGCTGTTCAACCAGTCGTACTTCATGGCACTGCAGCTGATGGCCCAGCACTTCGGCGAGCGGCCCGACGCGAGCCTGCGGCGGTCCGACCTCATGAACGCGGCGATCGACATGATGACGGGCCTGATGCGCCCCCTGGCGGAACTGCTGGTCACCCTTCCCTCGGGGCGCCGGGGCACGACCGCCGGACCCTCCTTCGAACTGGCGGAGCAGCCCGCTCCGGTGGCCCGCCCCGACGTGGCGAGGCGGGGCATCGCCCTGCGCCTCGACCACCTCGCGGCGGCCTGCGCCAAGCACCCGCTGGTGCCCGCGCGGGTGGGGGAGATGAGCGCCTTCTGGGCCGACCACTTCCGGCCGCCGCGCCACTGAGCCCGCCGCGCCGCCGAGCCGTCGTACCACTCGGCCCGCCGCACCGCCGCACCGCCGCACCGCCGCACCGCTCGGGCCCTCGCCGCTCGTACCGCTCGTACCGCTCGGGCCGACCGGCCACCGTGCCGACGGGCCCCGCGGCGCCCCGCCCCCGCCGGCGCCCCGCCGGAGGGGCACCCGGCCGTCCCACCCCAGGGGCCCGGCCACGCCACACCGCCGACAGGAGGAGACCGCATGCCATCCGCGACGCTGCCGCGGTTCGCGCTCACGGGCTGGGACGCCGAGGACATCGCCGACCCCTACCCGGTGTACCGGCGCTACCGCGAGGCCGCGCCCGTGCACCGCGGCGAGTCGCCCGCGGGCGCGCCCGCCACCTTCTACGCCTTCTCCTACGAGGAGGCCGCCCGGGTCCTGACCGGCCGGGGCTTCGGCAGGGACGCCCGCGTCGCGTCCGGCGACCCCGCGGCGGCGCCCGTCCCCGTACCGGCCGAGCACCGCGCCCTGCGGGCCGTCGTGGAGAACTGGCTCGTGTTCATGGACCCGCCCCGCCACACCGAGCTGCGCTCCCTGCTCGGCGCGGAGTTCTCCCCGGCGGTCGTCGACCGGCTGCGGCCCCGCGTCGAGCGGCTCGCCGGGGACCTCCTCCAGCGGCTCGCGGGACGCCGGGAGGCCGACCTCGTCGAAGGCTTCGCCGCCCCGCTCCCCCTCCTCGTCATCTCCGAGCTGCTGGGCGTCCCGCGGGAGCACCAGGGCTGGCTGCGCGCCAACGCGATGGCCCTCCAGGAGGCCGGCAGCACCCGCACGCGCGGCGGGGCGGGCCGCTACGCGCGGGCCGAGGCGGCCGCCGCCGAGTTCACCCGCTACTTCCGGCAGGAGGTGCGCGGGCGGCGCGGCGGCGACGGCGGCGACCTGCTCACCCTCCTCGTCCGGGCCCGCGACGGCGGCGCGCCGCTGACCGAGGACGGCATCGTGGGCACCTGCGTCCACCTGCTCTCCGCCGGACACGAGACGACCACCAACTTCCTCTCCAAGGCGGTGCTGGCACTGCGGGCCCACCCGGAGGTGCTCGACGCGCTGCGCGGCGCCCCCGGCCCGGCGCCCGGGGCCGTCGAGGAACTGCTGCGCTACGACGGGCCGGTGCAGGCGGTGACCCGGTGGGCGTACGAGGACACCCGCCTCGGCGGCCTCGACGTACCGCGCGGCAGCCGGGTCGTCGCCCTGCTGGGCTCGGCGAACCGGGACCCCGCGCGCTTCCCGGACCCCGACGTCCTGGACGTGGGCCGGCCCGCCGACCGGCACCTGGGGTTCGGGCTCGGCATCCACTACTGCCTCGGGGCGGCCCTGGCCCGCGCCGAGGCCGAGATCGGGCTGCGGACGCTGCTGGACGGGCTGCCCGGCCTGGGCCTCGGCGGCCAGCGGGTCGACTACGCCGACGACATGGTCTTCCACGGGCCGCTGCGCCTCGTCCTCGACCTGTCCGGGCGCCCGTGACCCCGGCGGCACCCCGGCCCCGCGCGCCCCGCGCGACCACCCGTACGAAGGGAAGGCACCGATGACACAGCAGCCCGCCACGACCCCCGACTCCGTCGAGCAGACCTACGACGTGTTCGCCGACGCCGGCGCCACGGACGCGCTGGGCGGCAACATCCACGTGGGCTACTGGGACGGCGACCCCGGCGTCCCGATCGCCGAGGCCACCGACCGCCTCACCGACCTCGTCGCCCAGCGGCTCGCACTCCGCCCCGGTCTGCGGCTGCTCGACGTGGGGTGCGGCAACGGCCTGCCCGCCGTGCGCATCGCAGGGCGGCACGACGTCGAGGTCACCGGCATCACCGTCAGCCGCCGGCAGCTCGCCACCGCGGAGAAGGAGGCGGCGGCCCACGGCGCCGGCCGGGTCTCCTTCCGGTACGCGGACGCCGTGGACCTCCCCTTCGAGGACGGCTCCTTCGACGGGGCCTTCGCGATCGAGTCGCTGCTGCACATCCCCGACCAGACCGCCGCCCTGGCGGAGCTGCGCCGCGTGGTCCGCCCCGGCGGCCTCCTCGTCGTCGCGGACCTGTGCCGGCGCCGCCCGTTCACCGGCGCCGACGCGGCCCTGCTCGACGGGATGCTCGGCGTGTACGAGATCGCCGGCGTCAACACCCCCGAAGAGCACCGCGCACGACTGGCGGAGGCGGGCTGGCGGCTGACGGACATGACGGACATCGGTGAGCGGGTCCGCCCCAGCTACGGGCACGCCGCCGCCGCCTTCCGGGGGCTCGCCGCCTCGTTGGACGCCGCGGCGGCGGAGCGGATGGGCGAGGCGGCCGACCTCATGGAGGCGTTCGGCCGCCACCCGGACGCCGGCTACGTCCTGATGACCGCCCGCCGCCCCTGACCGCCGCCGCCCCGATCCTGACCGCCCGCCGATCCGGCCCCGCACCGACGGGACCCGGACGCGACCGCCCCCGGACGCGACCGCCTCCGGGCGCGGCCCGACCCGGCGCCGCGCAGCGACGGCCGCCCGCCGGCCCGCCGCCCCCACTCGTACCACCCACCCCTCGTACCACCCACCCCTCGTCCCGCACCCGAGACCGAAAGGCCCCGCCATGACCGACGCCACCCAGACCCAGCCCCAGCCCCCCGCCCAGACCCAGACCCAGACCCAGACCCAGCCCGTTCCGGGAGCCGTCGGCGAGCTGTACGACAGGCTCACGCTGAGCGCCATGAACGACGGCACCTTCAACCCCAACGTCCACATCGGCTACTGGGACACCCCGGACTCCAAGGCCACCATCGAGGAGGCGATGGACCGGCTGACCGACGTGTTCATCGACTGGCTGAAGGCGGACGGCTCCTCCCACGTCCTCGACCTCGGCTGCGGGGTGGGCGGCCCCGGCCTGCGGGTCGTGCGCCAGACCGGCGCGCGCGTCACCGGCATCAGCATCAGCGAGGAGCAGATCAAGACCGCCAACCGGCTGGCGGCCGAGGCGGGCCTCGCCGACCGGGCCGTCTTCCAGCACGGCGACGCGATGGAACTCCCCTTCGCCGACGGCTCGTTCGACGCCGTCATGGCCCTGGAGTCGATCTGCCACATGCCGGACCGTCAGCACGTGCTCACCGACGTGGCGCGGGTGCTCGCCCCCGGCGGGCGGCTGGTCCTGACCGACGTGTTCGAGCGCCACCCGCGCAAGGAGCCGCGCCACCCGGGCATCGACAAGTTCTGCCGCGACCTCATGTCGACCACGGCCGACATCGACGACTACGTCGCGCTGCTCCACCGCTCCGGCCTGCGGCTGCGCGCCATCCTCGACATCACGGAGCAGACCACCCTGCGCCTCGCCGACGAACTGGCGAAGGTGGCGGACGTCGAGGACCGCCCCGCGGCCATGAACGAGGGGAACTTCGACTTCACCGACGACGCGTTCCGCCCGTCCGACCTGGCGGGCGTCGACGACTTCGGCTGCGTGCTGGTCGTCGCCGAACGGCCGTGAGCCGCCGGGCGCGCCGGGCCCCCGGCGCGCCCGCCCGCCGCCCGGCCGGCGGGCGAACCTCCGGGACGGGCCGAAGAGGAGAGGCAAGGGAGACATGACACGTTCCGCCGAGTGGACCGACGTACTGATCGTGGGCGGCGGCCCGGTCGGGCTGGCGCTCGCCCTCGACCTGGCGTACCGCGGGATCGACTGCACGGTCGCCGAGGCCGGCGACGGGACGGTCCGGCATCCCAAGGTCAGCACGATCGGCCCCCGGTCGATGGAGCTGCTGCGCCGCTGGGGGGTGGCCGACGCCGTCCGCGGCGCCGGATGGCCGTCCGACCACCCCCTGGACATCGCCTGGGTCACCAGGGTCGGCGGTCACGAGATCCACCGCTACCGCCGGGGCACGGCCGGAAGCCGGCCGGCCTTCGCGCACACCCCCGAGCCCGACCAGATGTGCCCGGCGCACTGGCTGAACCCGGTGCTGACGCGCGCCGTGGGCGTGCACCCCGACGGCCCGCTGCGGCTCCGCACGACCGTCGAGCGCGTGCGGCAGGCCGACGACCACGTGGAGGCCGCCCTCACCGACCACTCCACCGGCACCACCCGCACCCTGCGGGCCCGGTACGTGGTGGCCTGCGACGGCGCCGCGTCCCCCGTCCGGCGGGCCTGCGGCATCGACGCGCCGGCGCGCCACCGCACGCAGGTCTTCCGCAACATCCTCTTCCGCGCCCCCGAGCTGAGGGAGCGCCTCGGCGACCGCGCCGCCCTCGTCCACTTCCTGATGCTCTCCGCCACACTGCGCTTCCCCCTGCGCGCGCTGAACGGCACCGACCTGTACAACCTGGTCGTGGGCGTCGAGGACGAGGCCGCCGGGCGCGCCGACGCGGCCGCCCTGGTCCGCGAGGCCCTGGCGTTCGACACCCCGGTGGAGCTGCTGGGCGACGGGGAGTGGCGCCTCACCCACCGCGTGGCCGACCGCTACCGCGCCGGGCGGGTCTTCCTCGCCGGGGACGCCGCGCACACCCTCTCGCCGTCCGGGGGCTTCGGGCTCAACACCGGGATCGGCGACGCCGCCGACCTGGGCTGGAAGCTCGCCGCGGCGCTGGACGGCTGGGCGGGGCGCCACCTGCTCGACACGTACGAGACCGAGCGCCGGCCGATCGCCGTGGAGAGCCTGGAGGAGGCCAACCGCAACCTGCGGCGGACCATGAGCCGCCGGCTGCCGCCCGGCATCGCAGCGGACGGCCCCGAGGGCGAGCGCGCCCGCGCGGAGGTGGCGCGGCGGCTGGAGGAGAGCGGGGCGTGGCGGGAGTTCGACGCCCCGGAGATCCACTTCGGGCTGGGCTACCGATCCCCGGCGATCGTCGAGGACCCGGCGGCGCCCGCCCGCCCGGGGAAGCCGGACGCGCGGTGGCGCCCCGGCAGCGACCCCGGTTACCGGGCCGCGCACGCCTGGTGGGACGCCACCACCTCCACGCTGGACCTGTTCGGGCGCGGATACGTGCTGCTGTGCTTCGCCGAGGACGGCGAACCGGCGGTCGTCGAGCGCGCGTTCGCCGAGCGCGGGGTGCCGCTGACCGTGCGGAGCGGGGGAGCGGAGGAGGTCGCCAAGCTCTACGAGCGGTCCTTCGTGCTGGTCCGTCCGGACGGCCACGTGGCGTGGCGGGGCGACGCCCTGCCCCGCGACGCGGGGGCCCTCGCCGACATCGTGCGGGGGGAGCGGACCCAGCCCGTGCGAGACCTCTGACACGGCGTCCGTACGGTGCGCCTGGCCCCGCGCCGACCGCCCCGGCGGCGGGGCCGGGGCCGCGCCCACCGGGGCGACGAACCGCGACGGTCGCCGGCCTTCCGGCCGGGGCCCCGGCGCGCTACGCGGGCATGGAGGGGCCGTCGAACGGCAGCAGCTCCGGCCGCTTCGCCGGCCGGCCGTCACCGGAAGGTGCGACACCCGCCCAGGTTCCCTGCACGTAAGGTGGAGGGCGCGTACGGCAAGGGGGCGGCGCAATCCGAGCACCAAGGAGCCCCCCCCGATGGCCGTCAAGCCTCTCATAGACCTCTACCTGCGCAAGAGCAAGAACTAGCGGGAGGACGACCACCGCCGAGAGCAGTCCACCGACACGCAGGAGGCCTCCGGGCGTCGCTGGGCCGACCGCAACGGCTACACCGTCCGTCACGTGTGGGTGGACCTGGCCTCCGGCTACAAGGCGGACGCCAAGCGTCCCGACTTCGACAAGGCGCTGGCAGCGCTACGGAACCGTGACACCTCGGCACTGTGGTGCTACATGGTGGACCGGTTCTCTCGCCAGGGCGCCCGTGCCGTCCTCGACGTGATCGACCCGGCAGACGGCACCGAGCACAGCCGCCTGATCTTCGAGTACGACAACCTCGACTCCGCGAACGAGAGGGACAAGCTCGGGCCGGCGTCGATGCCCTCCTTGCTGAGGTTGCCGCCGGCAGGATTGATGCCGGAGGCGACACCGTCGGCGCCCACGCCGGGAACCTGGCTCGGTCCCTGGGGAGCGGGGGTTCCGGTCCCGAGCGACCGCCGCCTCGTTAGGCCCGGCCGGAATCCACGGCTAACCTCCGGCACAACCCCGCCAGAGACGAGCGCCGTTGCGCGCTGTCCGGCATAGGTTCCACGACCCTCCCCCCCGAAGAGAGGCCCTCCCCCATGAGCTACACGCTGCACCGAGGCGACGCCCTGACCGTCCTGAAGTCCCTCCCGGACGAGAGCGTCAACGCCGTGCTCACCGACCCGCCGTACAACTCCGGCGGCCGTACGAGCTCGGAACGCACCGGACGCACCGCGCGCGCCAAGTACGTCACCAGTAACTCGGCGCACGACCTCGCCCGACTTCCCCGGTGAGAACCGCGACCAGCGCTCGTACCGCTCTTGGCTGACCGAACTGCTCACCGAGGCGTACCGGGCCTCCACCGAGCACGCGGTCGCCATGGTCTTCACCGACTGGCGCCAGGAACCGACCACGACCGACGCCCTGCAGATGGCCGGCTGGACCTGGAGCGGCACCCTTCCGTGGATCAAGCCCGCCAGCCGCCCCCGGCCGGTTCGTGGCCGTGTGCGTCAGCTGCAGCTTCAGGCCGGATTCTCGAGGGCTGGGGAACAGCAGCCATATACTCGTATGGCGATGAACGAGCTGCCTCAAGAGCCGACCGCTGGCGATTGGACCCCTCCGGAGGGGTCGTGGGCGTCCTCTGCCGCGAACCGCCGCAGCATGCTCGGAAACCGGAACCGGGATACAGCGCCAGAGCGTGCGCTGCGCTCCCTCGTCCACGCGGCCGGGCTTCGCTACCGGGTCGCGGCCAAGCCGCTTCCGGGGATGCGCCGGACGGCCGACCTCGTCTTCCGCCCGACCCGGGTCGCGGTCTTCGTCGACGGCTGCTTCTGGCACGGCTGCCCCGAGCACTTCGTACCGCCGAAGACGAACCCCGACTACTGGCGCGAGAAGATCGGGAGGAACGTGCAGCGCGATAGGGACACGGACGCGCGCCTCGCGGAAGCCGGCTGGCTTGTCCTGAGGTTCTGGGAACATGAGTCCCCGGAAGCGAGTTCTGCGGTCGTCTGCGCTGCGGTGGAGTCGCGTCGCCGCAAGGCGGCGGTGAGGGCAGAACCGGAGACGTAGCGCTGAGGTCGGCGCGGGGGTGTGCCGAGTTCAACGGCCCGGGCGCGTACTTGCTCCTGCCTCGTCTACCGTATCGGTCAGCGCAGTGGTAATTGTGCTGGTCCGGGCTGAAAGCGGCCTGATCCAGAACAGTAGGGGTGGGGCAGCAGGGCATGGCAGTCGAACGTACGAACCGGGACATCAGGACGCTCATCAGCCAGATCGCTGGCGGGGAGATCATGCTCCCGGAGATCCAGCGCGGCTATGTCTGGAAGGCGTCGCAAGTCGCGAAGCTTGTGGAGTCGATGTACCTCGGATACCCGGCAGGGACACTCCTGCTGTGGAAGACGGACGAGGGAGCCGAAACCCGCGCTGCGGCGATCGGGGCCGGGCAGGGGCTTCCCGGCGTTATGCCGCTATACCTCCTCGACGGCCAGCAGCGGCTCACTTCGCTGTACCGCGTCTTCAACGACCACCCGACAGCGCAGGTCGTCTTCAACATCGAGACGGAGGCGTTCCAGAACCAGAGCAATGCCACGCTCAGGAGCCCGAAGTGGATCAAGGTCTACGACGTCGTCGGGCCGGAAGCTGATTCGTTCGCGCTCCAGATGCAGCTTCGTTCGGCAGGGCTGTCGATCGACGGCGCAGAGATCGGGCGCCGCCTCAAGGCGCTCGAAGCGATCTCGCAGCGCGACTTCCATATGGAGGTCCTCCAGGGCTTCAGCTATGAAGAGGTCACCCAGATCTTCGTGCGGGTCAACAGCGGCGGCCGTCCGCTGAAGACGACCGATCTGGCGATGGCGACGCTCTCCGCTCGCTCACCGGGGTTCCTCAGGGAGCTCGAGGAGGAGTCGGCCCGGTGGGCAGAGCGCGGCTACCGGGCTGTCGACGTCAACTTCCTCATCAAGGCGATCACGCTCAGCCTGTCCATCTCGGGCAAGCGGACCTCGTCTGTCTCCAGGCTGACCACTGCCAGTCCGGAGTCCGTCCGGGAAGGCTGGGAGCGTGTGCGCCGAGGGCTTGAGCGCGTCGTTCCGCTGCTCTGTGAGCAGTTGCTCGTTCCGACCACGGCGCTCATCCCGTCCGTCACTGCCCTGCATCCGCTGATCGTCTTCTACGGGCGCCTGCCGGAAGGCGCCCGCGTCGATGCTGAGGTGGAGAAGGGGCTGCTGTACTGGTTCCTGGCCGCGAGCGGGAGCAACCGCTACGGCGGTGCGACCGACAGTGCACTGACCCAGGACGTCAATGCCCTCGACTCGGACGAGCCTGTCCGCGCCCTCCTCGCCAACCTGCGCTTGGAGGAGAAGGGCTTCAGCGTGACCGCCCGGGACCTGTCCGGGCGCAACATCCAGAGCCCGTACATCATGCTCTCCTACCTGGCTGCCGCCCACTCCGGGGCAGAGGACTGGTGGGCCGGCGGGCCGATCTCCATCGTTTCCGAGGGAACGGACAAGCTGCAGTACAGCATGCTGCACCCGGCCGCGCAGCTGCGGAACCACCGCAACAAGTACTCGTCTGCGGAGATCAACGAACTGGCGAACATCGTCTTCGTCTCGCAGCAGACGGCCAAGAACATGATCGGCAATCGGGCTCCTGCCGAGTACATCAAGGAAGTACAGGCCGACGACCTGGCTGCCCACGCTGTCCCGACCGATGCCAAGGTCCTCGAAGCCGACGGGTTCCGGGAGTTCCTTGTCGCCCGGCGCATGCTCCTCGCGGGGCGGATCTCCGCTCTCCTCGATCGTTTCCGCCCGGCCTTCATCGATGCGGGAAGCGCCGGTGGCGCGCGGCCTGAGGCACCCCGCAAGTCCCTCGTACTCACGGGGTACACCGCGGGAAGCCGCACTCTGCTGGTCGCCGAGATGCAGGTCGGGGCGCGGCACTGGGCAGGACGCATCGACACGGCTGAACTGGATGCCGCACTCGATGCGGCTGCCAGCGGTCTCGACAGCGATGTCACGGTGGCCGGGGAGACGGCGCCGATGAAGGTCGACGAGGACGGTGTGACCCTGCTGGTCGGCCCCTTCAGGCTCCGCGGGACGGCGGACCAGTGGCGGACAGTGCTGAAGGACGCCTTCTCCGACGCCCTGCCCGCAGCGGACTGCCCTGAGGCGGAGCCGCTGGCGTGGGATGGAGAGGTCGAAGAGTTCCTCCTTGCGGACGTCGGTACCCAGGGGGTGTAAGGCCGTCCTATCTGAGGGCGGGAGCGCCGATGCTGAGCTTGGTGCTCCCGCCCTCAGCTGTTCTGCCCCGGTAGGAGCAGCCCGGCTGCTCCCGGCCTGAGCAAAGGGGCCAGCCGCGGGATGCCGGAGACGAGGGCGGTCGGCGGAACGTCGAGTCGGCATTCCTCCCAGCGTCCGTAGGGACCCTTGTCCTGCGGTACCTGGGGACTGATCCATTCCGCAGAGACGGAAGCGATCGCGGTCACATCAAGGTCTCGGGTGAGCTGGACGAATACGAGCTGCCATGCCGGATCGCGGCGCATCGTCCCGTACTCGTGCCGGGACAGGTAGAAGGTGGTCCTTCCGCGCCGCACTGTGCTCTTCGCTTCGATGTGCAGCGGGTGCTGCCGTGAATGCACAGCGATGTCGTACCCGAAGCCGTCGGAGTGCGCAGCGACGTGCTCGACCCGGGCATCCGTAGCCTCAGCGATGAGGCGGACGAGAGCCGACTCGCCGGCGCTGCCGATGAGCGCTCGCGCCTCCGTGTCCACCTTGCCCCAGACCGCACTGACCTGCTCGTAGGCATCCCTCTCGGGGATGCCCAGTGCCTCTGCGGCGCGTAGGGCGTCGTCCGGGAGCTCCTCCGGGCCGCGTACGAGGACGTCCGCGTCCGGGAGCCAGGCCGTGCCGCTGGAAGCGAGCGCGGCGCGGAAGACGCGCTCGCTCACCGCGGTCCTGTCGTGCAGGTCCAGGAGCAGGCCGTTCTCCCCGAGCCACGAGTACGCCGCCTCGTACTGCGTGGGAGTCAGATCGCTGAAATCGGCATGGTGGGTGAAGAAGGCGCGGCACCGTGCGGCGCTGGAGTCCGGAAGCAGCTCCAGCCACCGCACAGCGGCACGCAGGACAGGGCTAGGCGGAATGGGCACGGAGGTGGCCCATCAGAGCCTGGAGGTCCCGCTGGTCGAGGCCCCCGCCGACGGCAGGCTCGTCGTCGAGGTCTGCGAGCTCCTGGACGGCGGGGTCGTCAAGGATGCGCCCCATGAAGAGCAGCTTGTCGGTCAGACGCTGGCCGACGACCTCGTCGATACTCCCCTCAGAGGCGAGCACGGTGACCCGGGTCTCGGTTTCGGGCGCGAGGCCGAGGCGGTGGATCCGGTCGAGGCTCTGCAGGAAGCGTCCGGCCGCGAAGTCGCGGTCGACGTACACCGCGTCGTGGCAGTCATGGTGCAGGCTGATGCCTTCGCCGAGCGTAGCCGGGTTGGAGAGCAGCACCATGCAGTCCGGGTCATTCCGGAAGCGCTCGATCTCTGCTTCGCGGTCTTCTGTGCCTCCGTGGACCATTGCCGGGCGGAACTCCTTGAGCATCCTCTCCAGCGTGTTCAGGCTGCGGATGAACGTGGACCACACCAGGGTCTTGCGACCCTTGGCCGCGTTCTCCGCGACGATGGCCAGGACCTCGCGGTACTTCGGCGACATCTCATAGCTCGGGAGGTCCCGCATGAGGTCGAAAAGAGGGCTCCCTTCAGGGACGGCCAGGGGCGGGACCTGGTACATCAGGGGTTCGTACCGCGTCGTACCGACGGCGAGCAGGGCAGGACTGGTAGCCGCCATCAGCATGTAGACGATGATCTTGCCGAGAGCCTGGAAGTCGTCTTCGGCTCCGGCCGCCCGCGCCGAGAACCGGCCGACCAGGGCTTCGTAGACCTCCTGGTGCAGCGGAGGCATCGGAAGCGTCCGGAGGGTTGTCGTCACTGGGGGCAGGCCCAGTTCGCCCTTGGTGGTGCGGGTGAACAGCGGGCGCAGGACCTGGCTCGCTTTGGCGAGGTCGCCGCCGGCCACAGCCTGCGTCACCTTCTGGCGGCCGTGCCCAGGCCACACGAAACCGAAGAGGTTCTCGATGTCCTTGACACCGTTCGGCGCTGGAGTACCGGTCAGGATCAGCCGGTGGCGGGCCCGCGGGCCCAGGGCGAGGCAGGCCGCCCCGTACGTCCCCTCGGCCCCGAGCTTCATCCGGTGCGCCTCGTCAAGGAGGATCATGGAAGGGCGCGCCGTGAGCCACTGGCCGAGCTCGTTGACCGACGGGCTGAGGCGCTCGTAGTTCACGATGAGGGCGTCCGCGGCCGGGTCGACGTTCCGGGACAGGACCTCCATGCGCAGCGGCTCGTCGAAGCACTGGGTGTTCTCGTACTGCCACGACTCGTAGCAGGACTTCGGCCCGACGATCAGCAGGCGCTCAATGCCCTTGGTACGGCGCAGCGCATGGAACACGGCGAGGCCGACGCGCGTCTTGCCGGCACCGGGGACGGAGAAGTTCGCACCATGGCGCAGCGAGAGGAGCTTGGCGATGTCCCTGCGCTGGAATGCCGTGAGGCCGGCGGTCCAGGAGGGCCCGAGCAGCCCGTCGACCTCGTCGTCCCGCACTTCGCTGACGCCTTTGGACAGAGGGTCGAGGCGGTCGGCCACGGTCTGGGCGTCCACAGCGGAGTCCGTTGCGAGGGCGGCCAGCTGGCTGTCCCATGAAACGCTTGCCTGGGCAGGCCAGGTCGCCAGTGCCACGAGGTTCGTGAGCAGGTCGTCGATGTCGACGTCCATGCTCCCAGGAGAGCGCTGCACACTGCTGCGGAAGCGCAGGGCGAGGCGGCGCAGATCGCCCTCGTGCCCGGCGCCGGCCCGCAGCCGGGCCTTCGTCACGCTGTCCCCGAACCTGATCTCCAAGCTCGGCGTACTTGAGGTCATCAGCTCTCCCGGACGGCGTTGAGCAGCCACTCGACGCCGTCCCCCGGCGAGCTGAACGTGCGGCCTGCCTGCTTGGCCAGGCGCGCGAGGCTCGCACGGAGGGTGAGCAGGGCGTCGTCGAAAGCGTCCTCGTCGAGGGCGCGCTTCGCCTTGGCCTCGGCGAACTCCGCCGCACACTGGTTCACGTAGTCGGCCGCGTCCGTCAGGCGCTCTGGTACCGCGATCTTCCGCTTCTGCAACTGGGCGTTCTGGCCGGCCATCTTCACAGCGACGTCGAACGTGCTGCGGGCCGCCTTGATCTTTGCGGCGGCCTGGGTGACGTCCGAGGGCGCGAGCTTGTCCCCGGCCAGGGACGCGGCCTTGGCCTGCAGCAGGCTGTCGGTGAGGGCCCGGATCGTTTTCACGGTAGAGGTAGCGTCAGGGACCGCTACGCCGGGCAGGCCGGGGATGGAGACTGCGGCGGCTGCCTGCGCGACCGGACGAAGGTTCTCTGGCAGCCGCTCGTCGACATAGCGGGTGTGGAAGTCGGCCTCAGCGAGTCGGACCGACGTCTTCGGGTAGTTCAGGACGACCATTGCGAGCCGGGACTCCTTCAGCTGCTCGGCCGCATCCGGGTCCGTCTTCGCGAGCTTCGTGTAGTCGCGCTGCAGTTCGCGCAGCTTCTCCTGGTGGTCCTCGAAGTCCACCAGCCGCAGTTCGACGCCGCTGACCGGGTCCTTGCTGCGCTCGATGGCGTTGATGATCAGCTCGTAGACCCACCGGTCCTGGCGGAGCGTGGTGGACTTGATGTTGAAGTCCCGTGCGACGTCTTCTGCCCGGCGCCCGTTCGCCAGCTCCTCCTCGATCGCGATAAGGCGGTTGATGTAGGAGTACTCGCGCCGCTTGTCCCGCCGCAGCTGGAGCGCGAGCTCGACACTGTTGATGTCGCTCCGGGAGGTGTCAGACGGCAGCACACCGACACGGATGTCCTTGATGCCGATTTTGCGCATGGCGGCGCAGCGGGTGTTGCCGTCGACGAGGATGCCGTCGGGGCTGATGATGCCGGGTTCCTTCTGCCCGAAGTCGTCGAGCTCGTCCTGCAGCGCAATGAAGTCCGGGTCGATCTGGCTCGGATTCGACGGACTGCAGCTGAGGAGGTCGGCGAGGTACTCCTGAGCGGGCTCGCTCCAGGGCTGCTCTTCCAGCACCCGGTTCTGCTCGGGGCTCAGGGTGCGCTGCGCTCGGATGCGGTGGGTGTCGGGGTTGAAGTAGAGGAGGTCCACCGGCATGGAGATCACGTTCAGGTGCTTCTGCTCCCCGCGCCAGTCCACCGTGACCTTGGCGCCGTTGTCGGCCATGGCCTGCTTGAGCCGTTCCTCGACCATGGACCGGATCCGCTCACCCTCGGGCGGGACACCGAACTTCACAGTCATAGACAGACCCTCTCCTCATCAGCAGTCGCACTCACTCGCCAGGAATAATGACAGGAACCACTGACAAGCGGACTGGTGATCATCCAGAATCGGGCATCTGAGCACCGGAAGAACGGAGCAGAGGTGACCCTCCCCGCTTGGAACGACCCAGAACTCAAGGGCGGAACCATGATCAGGGGCGCGCTGTGGCTCGTCCAGGAGGTCGGCGAAGGCAACACCTTCACCAAGGAGCAGCTCCGCGAGGCGTTCCCCGGCATCTCCCAGGCCGACCGCCGCCTCCGAGACCTCCGGGACTTCCAGTGGGTCATCCTCACGAACACGGAAGACGCCTCGCTCATGGCCGAGGACCAGAGGTTCGTGAAGGCGGGGGTGCCCGTCTGGGACCCTGTGGCCCGCAGAGCAGCCGCGCCGCATAAGAGGCCCACCACCAAGCAGACGCGGGAGGTGTACGAGCGGGACGGCTACATGTGCACGGTGTGCGGCATCGGTGGCGCGGAGCCGTACATCGACGATTCGAACCAGACGGCAGTGCTGTCGGTCGTCCAACGGGCCACCATCCTTCCTGATGGCAAGGAAGAGACGCTGCTCGTCACGGAGTGCAAGCGATGCCGTGTCGGCAGCAACGGCCAGCCTGTGCGTGCTGACGAGGTCCTCGCCGAGATCAAGAACCTGGATCCGGCTGACCGGCAGCGGCTGGCGCGCTGGGCCGAACGGGAGCGCCGGGGTTCGACGCCGCTTGAGAGGGCGTGGAACGCCTACCGCTGCCTTCCCTGGGACGCCAGGCAGCAGGTCCGCGCAGCGCTGGATATCTGACCAGCGCTGGAGCGCTCCCGCCCTGGGCGTTCAAATGGAAGCTGTCGGTCCTGCCGCGTAGACTGCGCATCCTTGTCCGGCATGCAGTGGTGAATGGCCACCGCTCTACCACTACCTGCGGTTATGGTGCTGCCGCGGAGCCTGCGCTGCCGGATGCCTGTGTGTCCACTAAGGCGGCTGCAACGGCACCGCTAGTTCTGCGCTAGGGATCCTGGCGTACCCGGAGGGAGATCGGTATGTCGGCCATCGAGCCTGCGAAGCCGCTTGAGGTCGTCGAGATCTGCGCGGGTGCGGGCGGCCAGTCCCTCGGACTGGAACGGGCAGGTTTCCGCCACCGCCTTGCTGTCGAGCTGGACCCCCACGCCGCTAAGACTCTGCGCTGCAACCTTGTGGAGTTCCTCGGTTACAGTGAGGAAGAAGCGCAGGCGTCTGTCAGGGTCGGCGATGTCGCCGACCTTGAGGTCTGGAACCCGGCCATCGATGCGGAGCAGGTCGATCTCCTCGCAGGTGGAGTCCCGTGCCCTCCCTTCAGCATCGCAGGGAAGCAGCTGGGTACGAACGACGAGCGCGACCTGTTCGCTTGGGCCATCGAGCTCTGCGGCAAGGTGCAGCCGAAGGCACTGCTTCTGGAGAACGTACGCGGCCTCAGTGCCAACCGTTTCGCGGGCTACCGCCAGCACGTACTCGACCGGCTCAAGGAGCACGGTTACATCGCAGAGTGGCAGCTCCTCCAGGCAGACGACTTCGGGGTCTCCCAGTTGCGTCCGCGCTTCGTCCTGGTTGCGCTCCAGCGGGAGTTCGCTCCGTACTTCGAGTGGCCGGAGCGCCGACCGGGGAGCGCCAAGTCTGTAGGCGAGCTCTTGGTGGATCTCATGGCGGAGAGGGGCTGGAAGGGCGCTCGGGAATGGGCTGACTCAGCTACAGGCATCGCGCCCACTATCGTCGGCGGGTCGAAGAAGCACGGTGGCGCCGACCTCGGCCCCACGCGCGCTAAGCGCGCATGGGCAGAGATGGGCGTAGATGCAATGGGTGTGGCCAATGAGGCGCCTCCGGTCACCGGCCCTCCTGTCGTCGAAGGCCGGCCGTTCCCGAAGCTGACCACGACCATGGTTGCCCGCATCCAGGGCTGGCAGGACGCGGATAGCGAGGGCGATGGAGGCGAAGACGACTTCCGCTGGAGGTTCCACGGCCTGAAGACCAGCGTGTACCGCCAGATCGGAAATGCGTTTCCGCCGCCCGTGGCCAAGGCCCTCGGTGTATCGATCAGGAACGCGCTGAACAAGGTCGGCGAGCCCCGAGAGCTTGTCGAGACCGCTGACGCCGTTACCGACCCCGTGTACAAGCTGCTGCGCAGCAGCGCGCGGGCACTGTCGGTCGAGCAGATCATGGCCAAACTCGAAGCATCGGGAACAGTCATGGACCAGCCGACGGTCGAGCGGCACCTCAACCACCTGAAGCACGACTTCGAGATGACCGCGGTGACGCGTTCCAACGGAGCCGTCGCATACAGCATCGGCGAGTTCAAAGCATTCGTAGGCCAGGACGACCACCAGCGCCACGACCTCTTCAGCCAGCACCGCTCCAAGATCAGCTGACTCTTCTGGTCGGGACTTTTTATCCTGAATTGATCGCCTGAATATTGGCGGGAACCCCAGAGGTTCCCGCCAATATTAGTTACATCCTCGCTTGAGGGGTGCCGTTCACGGTGAGGTCGGGGCCGAAGAGGGGGCTTTCCTCCTGCCTCTTCGCTTCGTTCGGCCCTTCCGGCTGCTCGCCCTTCTCGATCAATGGAACATCCATGTGGGAGAGGAGCCGGGCCAGCTCTCCCTGCAGGCCTTCCTGAAGGGGCGTTCCGTCCTTTCCGAAGGAATCGCTCTCGCCGCTGAAGAGAAGGCGCTGGGTTTCCTCGTGTGTAACCTTGACAGCGAGGATCCCGCTGTGATCATAGAGGAATCGGACGAGTACGGCATTGCGCTCGGGATCCTGCTCGGGCCTCGGGAGCCTCACTTCTAGACGGGCAAGAGGGAAAGCGCGATCGCTGTCGGCAGGGTATCCTGGCTCGCCTTCGATGATCTCTACGGCCACGGAGGAAGCATAAGGGCGTGAGGGAATGAAGCGGCGCTCACCTGTTGCGGCGAGAGTCCGGTTCCGGTGGATCACCGGCTGGAATCCCTTGCGCGGACCTGCGGCAAAGGCGGTCCCTAGGTCGTAGTTGGTGACCAGGCTGAAGCGGTCCTTGTGGTCGGGATCATCAAGCGCGGCAGAGTAGACTGCCGCGCCACGAGCCACTGCTGTCATGGGGTTGCAGAGTTCCGGTGGGATGATCCGATCGGCGCCGAAGACGTTCGCGATTGCGTCCCGAGCCTCGGGGATCTGGGAAGTGCCGCCGATCATCAGGACCGCGTCGACGCTGGCCGGGGCGATGCCTGTGTCCCGCAGGCACTGCGTCAGCGGTTCCATCGCTCGCTCGATCAACGGAGCGACTGCCGTGGTGTACTCATTACGTGAGATCGTAAGGGACTTTCCAAGAGCCGGGATATCGAGAGGAACCTCCAAGAGGTCCCGTCGCGAAAGTGAGATCTTCGTTAGCTCTACGTCCCTGCGCCATCTGTTGCGCTCTTCCCGTGGCATCTTGTCGGGGATCTCACCGAGCCTTTTTCCAATACGATCCGCGCCAGTGTTTCGTCGAACTCAAGGCCGCCAAGCGCCGTGATACCGCGAGAAGAGAGCTCCTCGAAGTGTTTTCCATCGTAGTCCAGCAAGGTGACGTCGATCGTGCCGCCGCCCCAGTCGAGTATCAGTAGCTTCCGACCCGAGACGCTGACCGAGATCGAACAGCTCCGGCTCAAGCCGCTTTGATCGCGGCGCAATGCCCGGGAGGTGAACCCGTCGACATGTCCTACGGCCCGGAAACAGCGATGCCCGTGTTCCCTTCAGACCTTCGGGTACTCGCCGACGAAGCCCTCGCCCGCATCGTCGGTGACGAGGATGGGCCGGCCTCAAACTGGGTCGACCCGGAGGACTGGAAGCAGTGGCGAGCCATACTGACGCGCCTTCGTGCAGTGCTTGTCCCGCCGCCCCCGTCCATTGCCCTCTTCGACGTCCAGTCGTAACGGAGCGTCACTCAGCACGGAAGCTGAGCCAGAACCGCCTGAAGTGAACGAAGCCAGTGGAGGTAGCCGTCGAGCTTGACCAGGCTGCCGGGCTTGTGCCGGTGCAGTCGTAGGGCGTCTTCGAGCGAGGCGATCAGGTTGCGCCAGTTCTGTCGCTGTGCGGAGGTGCCGTAGGCGAACGGTTCGGTGTCGGTGACGGCGTATCGGCCGGAGATCTGCTGGCCCGGCCTGGATCGCGAGGTTGAGGTTGTGGATCTCGTCGACGAGCGCGAGTTCGACCCGCATTTTGATCAGCAGGCCGCAGACGGCGTCGGTGAGGGAGGTCTGGGTCTCCTGCCGGACGACCAAGAGGCCGAGGAACCGGGCAAACTCGATGGCGAGCATCTTCGGGGTGGCCCGGGGCGGGACGGTGACGTAGACGACCGGCAGCCGTCCCGCGGCGGCCGGGCCGAGCCGTTTACGGACCAGGAGTTCATGGTTGAGGCCGAGCCGGGCGATGGCGGTCGTCTTGCCGGTCCCGGCCTGGCCGGTAACGATCAGCCCGCGGCGGCCGGAGATCTGGTGCCGGTTGAGCAGGACCAGGCGCCGAGAGAGCATCGGCCCCCTGCGGCCCTCACCGTCCTCGCGCAAGGCGTGATCCTCGATGAGCAGGACGGTGTCCGGCCCGAGGCCGTCCATCGGGTTGTAGGTGATCGAGCGGTGTCCCGGCCAGGCCTGTTCCCGTTCCAATGCCGTGCGGACGACCGTCGCGCACGGCTCCTCGAAGAGTTCGTGGAGGCGGGTGTCGCTCTGCGGGCCGACTGCGATCCGGAGTTCCGCCGACTCGACGGCGAGGGTGAGGTGGACGGTCTTGCCCTCGCGAACGAGGGGGTGCGCCAGGGCGGTCACGGTGTGTCAGCCGCCGACCGGGGCGACCTTCTGCCGGCCGTCGACGTCCGGCACCGTGTTGGCGTAGTCGAGCGTGGCCGCCTTCACCTCCGCCTCGGCGTTCTCCTCGGGCGTCTGGCACTTGGGGTACAGGTACCCGACCGGGCGCCCCTGCGAGAACTCAATGTTCCAGCGCGCGGAGTCGTCCGCGTCCTTCCAGCAGGCACGGGTACAGCGGGTGCAGTGGCCTGGCGGCCGGACCTTCGTGCGGGCCATGGCGTCCTCTTCTCCTCTCGGCCCCGGGCAGCTGAGTGGGACCTCCTCCACAACGAACGGCCCGACAGGTCGGGTGCGCCGCCCGTCACTCCTCGTCTTCGTCGTCCTCGACAGCGTCCAAGTCCCGCAGCGGCCCGGCCAGGGACTGCGCCCTCTACGGGACCCGTACGCCGTCGAGGTCGGCGAGGGCAACGACTGACCCGGCGCGCGACGTACGGTGGAGACATGGCGCGTACCAGCCCGAGCTGTCAGAACGGTGGTTCGGTGGAGTAGGTGCCGTCGCAGGCGGGTGTGGTCGGTTTGCTTATCGGCTGCTGGAGGAGTCGTAGAGCGTCTTGGATGTGGCCGAGGTCGACAAGGCGCTCGGCGCGAAGAGAGCTGTTGGCTGTCGGGTGCTGTGCGAGGACTGCGTCGGCTTCTTCGGTGCGGCCGGCTTTGTCGAGCAGGTCGGACAGAGCCCAGGCCGCGTACCAAGTGTCGCCCTCGGGGTGCGCTCGCGTCTGCTCGATCGCTTCGCCGAGCAGGCCGCAGTCGGCCATGAGCGGAAGCCGCATCTGGAAGAGGTCCCAGTCCTCCTTGCCATCGTGTCGCGCCTTGATGGCATCGAGGTGGGCCAGGCCCTCTCGGGACCGGCCGTGGTCGGCGTACAGGGTGCAAAGAGCGTCGACGAGCCAGTCCTCCGCGTTGTGTTGGGTGAAGGCTCGCAGCATCTCGATCGCCTCGTCGCTCCGTCCGTGCCGGACCAGGAGCTCGGACAGCGGTACAGCCGCATGCCACATGCCGGACGGTGTGGCACCGAACGTGCGGTAGGCGGTGATCGCGCCTTCCACGTCGTCGCGTTCCTCCAGCACTTCAGCAAGGCGCTGCACGGCGTGCCCGTGGAACTCGGACGCCGCGTACGCACGCAGTTCTATGATCCGGTCGTGTCTGGCCAGCAGGTCGGCCAGCTGGTCACGTCCGTTGACGGAGGTGATCTCGCGGATGTGCAGCAGGGCTATTGCTTCCTCGATCCGGCCCTGGCGTTCCCTGACTGTGGCGAGCAGGCCGATGGCGTTGGACGGTTCCATCCGGAGGCGGTCGCAGTCCGGGTCGTTGCAGGCGGGGAGCGCCGCTTGCACCCGGGCCTCCAGCAGGGCCGCCGCTTCCTCGTCCATGTCCGCCGCCGCGGCGACGTCGACCAGGCACTCGGCGAGGAACCAGTCCTGGATCCCGGTGCGCAGCAGCATGAACGCCTCGCCGCTGCGGCCGTGGCGGGCCAGCAGGCGTGCGAAGAAGACCAGCGCCAGCCGGTCACCGGCCTCCGCGTACAGGCGGGACAGCGCGATCGCCTCCTCCGCCCGGTCCCAGCTCTCCAGCAGCTCCGCCTGGGCCTGGGCCGCCGGCCACCAGTTCGTGGCGACGTACGGAGCGAGCACCTCCAACGCCTGCCCGTGCCGCCCCCGGTTCCCGAGCAGCCGGGTCCACTCCAGCGCGCAGAACCACTCCCCGCGGTCGGCCTGGAACTCCACTTCCCGCTCATGACCGAGCTCGAGAAGCCGCGCCACCAGCCCCGGAGGAATGCAGCCCGTCAGCGTCCGGGCCCGGTAGTCAAGATCGTCAGCATCCACGACAGCGCAGCTCAGCCCTCACCACCGTCGAGGCCATCGCATGTGAGGGCAGACATCAATAAACGACGACACCTTCTCAGGTGAAGGCAATGGCCGCTCCGGTCGAGATCGAGAGTTTCGCAGCGTGGAGAAGTTGCAGGTATACATAGGACTCGACGCCGTAGCGCTGCCATCCCTGGGTTGCCGGTGTCTCGGCATCGGCGGCCTCGAAGACGTCTTCGGAGTGCGGATCGAGGTCTTCCGGAAGGCCGAGGGCTTTAGCGAGTCGACGGACTTCCTCCAGCAGACGCACCGAAGACCCCAGGTAGCCGCCCGGTGCCTTCCTGTCGACGATGACCTGGGCGAAGTCGACGGGGACGTAGTAGCCCTCGCAGTCCGAATGATGGACCAGATGGTCGAACGGTCCAGGAGGATCACTCGGGAGAGCCTCGTACACCTTGCCCAGGAGCGGGTCGTCGGTCGCCCGCTGGTTGCCGTCCAACGGCTCGGGCAGGCGCCCGCCCGCTGCAAGGTGGACAGCGAGACGGCGAACGGTGTGCAGGCCCGAGTAACCCCACGCCTCGAACTCCGCACCTTCCTCCTCGTCGAGGTCGGGCTCAGTCCACTGTCGCGCTCCCGCACGCTCCAGTAGCTCGTCGATCGCGACGAAGTCAGCGCGAACCATCTCGGTGTAGTCGTCGTCCTCGGTGTCGATGAGGACCCCGACCACCATGTTCAATCCCATGGCCCGATCTTGCCATCGGCGATCTGACGACCACTCGCTGCCCTGTCGCCGAGGTCACGCTGCCTGGCCGTAGCCATCGGCCCCTGACCGGCTCCGCGCAGCGGGCTGAAGTCGACGCCCAGGTGCGGGTCATACGCCTCCGGTTCAAAAGGGGTCGGTAAGAGTGCGGTATGAGGTCTTTCATAGCGCTTTGCTACGTTGAGCAGCGCGATGCCGACCTGGGGATTCGCTCCAGGTGCCCGCCGCGGCCCCGTCGGAGCGGGCACCCGGCCTGGAGGGGGCGTTGAAATGTCGCTTTTCGCTTTTGAGGCACTCTGTTATGTCATCTCGATGCGACGTACCGCGTGGATGCGTCACTCGCCGCACTCTGAAGCTTTCGACTCTACGGTCGCCGACCGCGTCCAGGCGCTGCGTGACGTGCTTGCTCAGGTTCCCGGTGCCTCGGCGGCGAAGATCCGGGTCTGCGTCGACGGCTCCGGCGCGACACGCGACACGCGGCCCGCACGAGCACCTGCAGGCCCTGAAAGCGGTGCGTCGGGCGGTCCGCTTCGCTGGGGAGTCAGGGCTCCAGCCGCAGCCAGTCCGTCACAGAGCTGAGGTTTTCGTGATCCGCGGGGGTGACCCAGAAGGCTTTGCCCAGCTCAGCGCTAAAATGGGCGCCTGTCCGGCCGTCCCCGGACGAGCGGCCGGTCAGCCGCCGCCCGATCCACGGCCCGAGGTGCTGCCGGGCGAACCGCACGTCGCTCAGCCGCCGATCCGCCCACCGCTCGCGGGCACCGGGCGGCAGCGGCGCCCGCCAGTCCTCCGCCGGCTCGAGGCCGAGCGCCTGCCACACCGCCTCGGCCACGCGCCGGTGCCCCTCAGCCGTGAGGTGCAGCCGGTCCACGTCCCACAGGCGCGGATCACCCAGCGCGTGCGCCCCGTACAGGTCCACGACGACGGCCCCGTGGCGCCCGGCCAGGTCGTCGATGTGGGCGAACAGCTCCTCCATGCGGGGCCGGAACCGCTCCATGACGGGGCCGCGCCGGCCGGGGCTGCGCATCAGCACCAGCCGCCCGCACGACGGGGCCAGCCGCTCGACGGCCTCCTCCAGGCGCGCCCGTACGCGGCCCATGTCGCACGAGGGGCGCAGGGTGTCGTTGAGGCCGCCGACCAGGGTGACCACGTCGGCGCCCATCGCGGCGGCGGGCCCCACCTGCTCGTCCACGATCTGGCCGATGAGCTTGCCGCGCACGGCCAGGTTGGCGTAGCGGAAACCGGGCGCCAGGGCGGCGAGCCGCCCGGCGAGCAGATCGGCCCAGCCCCGGTACGAGCCGTCGGGCAGCAGGTCCGACATGCCCTCGGTGAAGCTGTCGCCCACCGCGACGAAACTCGTGTACGTAGCATTCATCTCCATGGCGGAGTGATCGTACCGCCGCACTCCGGGGACCCCTGCCGGACCCCCGTCCCCGCCCACCGGGGACGGGGGCGAAGCCGTCGCGGAACGACCGCGCCCCGCCCGTCGGACCGGCGGTCCGTACGGGCGGGGCGCGGGGCGCGCGGCGGCCGTCAGGCGGCCGGGCCGCCCACCAGTTCCCGCAGGACGTCCTCCATCGTGACGAGCCCGGCCAGGCGGCCGTCGTCATCGATGACCGCCGCCAGGTGCGCGCGGCTGCGGCGCATCGCCGTCAGCACGTCGTCCAGCGGTGTCGCGGCCCGCACCCGGGCGATGGGGCGCATCGCCGACACGGGCAGCGGCTGGTCGCGCGGTATGACGTCCAGGGCGTCCTTCACGTGCAGATAGCCCAGGATGCGCCGGGACGGGTCCACCACCGGGAAGCGGGAGAACCCGGACCGGGCGGCCAGCCGCTCCACCTCGTCCGGCGTGGCGCCGACCTGCGCGTACACCACCCGCTCCAGCGGCATGACCACGTCGCGCACCGGGCGCCGGCCCAGCTCCAGCGCGTCGTGCAGCCGCTCGGCGGCGCGGTCGTCCAGCAGACCCGCGTCACCGGCGTCGGTGACCATCCGGGCCAGCTCGTCGTCCGAGAAGGTCGCGGCCACCTCGTCCTTCGCCTCGACCCGCAGCAGCCGCAGCAGCGTGTTCGCGAAGGCGTTGATCGTGAAGATCACCGGCTTCAGCGCCCGCGCCACGGCCACCAGCGGCGGGCCGAGCAGCAGCGCGGTGCGCACCGGCTCCGCGAGGGCCACGTTCTTCGGCACCATCTCGCCCAGCAGCATGTGCAGATACGTGGCCACCGACAGGGCGATCACGAACGAGACCGGGTGCACCAGGCCGTCCGGCACCCCGACCGCCTCGAACACCGGCTCCAGCAGGTGCGCGATGGCCGGTTCGGCCACGATGCCGAGCACCAGGGTGGACAGGGTGATGCCCAGCTGGGCGGCGGCCAGCAGCGCCGACACGTGCTCGAGCCCCCACAGGACGCTGCGCGCCCTGCGGTTCCCGGCCTCCGCCTCCGGCTCGATCTGGCTGCGGCGGACGGAGATCAGGGCGAACTCGGCGCCGACGAAGAAGGCGTTGAGCACCAGCGTCAGGAAACCGATCAGCAACTGCACGGCGATCATCGGCCGGCCCCCTCATCCGAGGCACCCGTGTCCGCGGCGCCGTGCTTCGCGGCGCCGTGCTTCGTGGCGCCGCGGTCCGTGGTGCGCGCGACCGGGGTGCCGACGTGCCGCCCACCGCCGCGCCGCGAGGCGCCCGCGCGCGAGCCGCTCCGGGCGGCGGCGGGGCCGGCGGGCGCGCCCGCCTCGACACCGCTCGCGGGGCGGGACGCCGGGTGGTCCTCCGGGTCCTCCGGGTCGGCGCCGGCGACGGGCGCGTGCAGGGTGACGCGCGCGGCCCGGCGCCCCGAGGCGTCGACCACGTCCAGCAGCCACCCGGACACCTCGACGGTGTCCCCGACCTCCGGGATGCGGCCCAGCTCCGTCGCGACGAACCCGGCCAGCGTCTCGTACGGGCCCTCCGGGACGTTCAGCCCGATCGGCCGCAGCTGGTCGGTGCGGGCGGCCCCGTCGGCCGACCACAGCAGCCGCCCGTCGGCGTCCTCGCCCGCCCGCGCCAGGTCCGGCGTCTCGTGCGGGTCGTGCTCGTCGCGCACCTCGCCGACGACCTCCTCGACGATGTCCTCCATCGTCACCACGCCGGCCGTGCCGCCGTACTCGTCGATGACGACCGCCATGGTGGCCTTGCCGTACATCCGGTCGAGCAGCCGGTCCACGGTGAGGCTCTCCGGCACCAGCACCGGCTCGCGCACCAGCTCGACCACCGGCGTCCGGTGGCGGCGGTCGGCGGGCACGGCGAGGACGTCCTTGATGTGGGCGGTGCCGATGACGGTGTCCAGGCTGCCCCGGTACACCGGGAAGCGGGACAGGCCCGTCGCGCGGGTCGCGTTGGCGACGTCCTCGGCGGTGGCCTGCGCCTCCAGGGCGGTGACCTGGACGCGCGGCGTCATCACGTTCTCGGCGGTCAGCTCCGCCAGGTTGAGCGTGCGGACGAACAGCTCGGCGGTGTCCGCCTCCAGCGCGCCCTCCTTCGCGGAGTGGCGCGCCAGGGCGATCAGCTCCTGCGGGCTGCGCGCGGACGCCAGCTCCTCGGCGGGCTCCATGCCCAGGCGGCGCACCATGACGTTGGCGGTGTTGTTGAGGTGGCTGATCAGCGGCCGGAAGACGGCGCTGAAGACCCGCTGCGGGGTCGCGACCACCTTCGCCACCGCGAGCGGCGACGAGATGGCCCAGTTCTTCGGCACCAGTTCGCCGACGACCATCAGGACGACCGTCGACAGGGCCGTGCCGAGGACCAGGGCCACGGAGGAGGCGACGGACGCCGACATGCCGAGGTCCCGCAGGGGGCCCCCGATCAGGCGGGCCACGGACGGCTCGGCGAGCATGCCGACGACCAGGTTGGTCACCGTGATGCCGAGCTGGGCGCCGGAGAGCTGGAACGTCAGGGACCGCACGGCCTTCAGGGCCCCGGCCGCGCCGCGCTCGCCGCGCTCGACGGCCCGCTCCAGCGCGCCGCGCTCGACCGTGGTCAGGGAGAACTCCGCCGCGACGAAGAGGCCGCACGCCAGGGAGAGCAGCAGCGCCACGAGGAGCAGCAGCACTTCCGTCATCGGGTCACCTCCGTCCCATGGTCGGTCAGAGGCGGGAAGATCGCGCGATGTCGACGGCGGTTCGTACTACTGGGAGGCTCGCCCATGGGCGGACGCTCACACACCTTTCGCTTACGGTCGGAAACGTCCGACCATGGTAAAGGACCAGCAAAACGACGTCACAGCGGATCGGGCCGGGGCGAGTCGTCACACTCTGTCACGGCTCGCCCCGGCCCGTCATGGCGTGCCGGTCCGTCCCCCCCCCGGCCCCCCTCCGGGCCCGCCCCGGCCCCCCTCCCGGCCTGTTCTCCTCCCGGCCCGTCACCTCCGGCCCCTCACCTCCGGCCGGTCCCTCCGGGCCGGTCCCTCCGGGCCCGTCCCTCCGGCCCTGTCCCGGCCCGGCCCGTCGCGGTCGTCGGGGCCCGTCACGGGGCCAGCGGCTTCACCCACCTGCTCCACTGCCCCTGCGGCGCGTACCCGGCCGCCCGCCACGCGGGGTGCGCCGCCGTGTTCCGGTCCAGCACCATGGCGTCGGCCCGCCGCCCGCCCAGCCGGGCGAACCGCTCCTCCGCCGCCGCGAGCAGCGCCGTCCCCACGCCCCGCCTGCGCAGCTCCGGGTGCACGGCGAGCCGGTACAGATGGCAGCGCCACCCGTCGAACCCGGCGATGACGGTGCCGGCGAGCCCGCCGCCGGCGGACTCGGCCAGCAGCAGGGCGCCGGGGTCGCGGGCGACGAGCCCGGCCACGCCGTCACGGTCGTCGCTGATGCTCACGCCCTCGGCGGCCACCTTCCAGAAGGCCAGGACGGCGTCGAGGTCGGCCGGTCCGGCGGCGCGTATCCGCAGATCATCCATGCGGGGCATCCCACCACCGCGTCCGGTGCGGCGTCGAGCCGTTTCCCTCCCACCGCCCTCCCGCCCTTGCCGGTGCTAGCAGGATGGCGCTAGCGTGGTCGGGTGGCGAAGACTCAGCTGAACGTACGGGTGGACGAGACGACCGCCGAGGCGGCACGGCGCAGGGCGCGACAGCGGGGGGTCAGTGTGAACCGGTACATCGAGGAACTGGTCCAGCGCGACGCCGGCGAGGCGGGCCGCACCTTCGTGGACGCGGCGGCCGACTTCATGAAGCAGTACGAGTCGGTCTTCGCGGACGAGTTCCGCGGCGACCCCGTGCTCGGGCCGAGGCCCCGCCCGGAGGGCGGCCGGTGAGGGCGGCCGTCCGCGTATGAGCGTCTCCATCGACCTCGCCTGGCTGCTGATGGTCGCCGAGCAGAAGGCCCCGGGCGACCCGCAGGTCGCCGACTGGGGCGCGCTCGTCGCCGCCGTCAGCCGCCACGACGCCGAGATCTTCGGCATCGCCGTCTACGACGACCCGCACACCAGGGCCGCCGCCTTGCTCCAGCTCCTGATGCACATACCGGCGCTGGGGCACTCCAACGCGCTGTTCGCGTCGGCCGTCGCCTACGGCTACCTGCTCGCCTCGGGGCTGCGGGTCACCACGTCCCCGGAGCGCGTGCGGGAGCTGGCGCGGCTGGTGAAGGACGGGGCGGCGGACGTCCGCGACATCGCCGGCGAACTGGAGCGCTGGACCCACTGACGAGCACGCCGCGCGGCCCGCTCGGGCGCGGCCCGCTCCCGGCCGCCGTGACGGACGGGGCGGCCGTGCGGAAGGCGCGGCGGGTTCGCCGGACGGGTGAGTACGCGTGGCTCGCGTGCCTGAGTACCCCCGCGGATACGCGGTGCGCGGCCCCGCCGGTTTCCTTGGCGCCATGACCAGCGCACCGACACGCCGCATCACGCCGAGGCGGCTCGCCCCCCTCGGCGCGGTCCTCGCCGGGACCCTGCTGCCCCTGGCCCTCGGCGTCCTCCTCGCCAAGGCGATGGCCGCCGACCCGATGACCCCGGTCAACGCCCTCGTCACCAACGGCGGACGGGCCCGGATCTCCCCGGCCGACCTGCGCGGCTGCGGGTACGGGGGGCTCAGGCGCCGGGCGCGGGACGCCGTGCGACGCCCAGGACGGCGGGTGAGGACGGCAGCGGAAGACCCCGCTCGGGAAGGCGCAGCCGCCGGTACGTGACGATCTCGAACCCCGCGGCCTCGATCGCGGCGAGCGGGTCGCGCGCCGTGTGGCAGCCGCCGAACAGGCGGGGCCACACCGTCGCGTCCAGGCCCCGCTGCACGGCCGCCGCCGCCCGCCCGCGCGCTCGCCCGTGCTCGAAGAACCGCAGCTCACCACCCGGCTTGAGGACCCGCCGCAGCTCGGCGAGCGACCGCTCCACGTCCCTGACGCTGCACAGCACCAGCGACGCGACGGCGCCCTCGAACGCCTCGCTCTTGACGGGCAGCGCCTCGGCGGTGCCCGGCACCACGTCGACCGGCACCCCGGCCCGCAGCCCCGCCTCGGCGGCGAGCCGCCGCAGCACCCGCTCCGGTTCGATCGCGACGACCTCGGACACGGCCGCCGGGTAGTGCGGGAAGTTCAGGCCGTTGCCCGCGCCCACCTCCACCACCCGCCCGGACAGCCCGTCCAGCAGCTCCCGCCGCAGCTCGCCGACCCCGCCCTTCGTCTCGGCCGCCACGCTCAGGCGCGCGTAGAACCGGGCGAACAGCGGATGGCACACGGCGTCCCGGCCGCCCGTGCCCGACCTGTGCTCCGTCATCGCGGACCTCCTGTCGACAGTGTCCGGCAGCCCCGTCGGCCCGGCGGCCCCGTGGCACCGGGAGTACGGGCGGACACGGGGATTGTGCCCCGCCCGGCGCCCGCGAGCGCCCGTCAGCCGCGCACGAAGCAGAACTCGTTGCCCTCCGGGTCGCGCATCACCTGGTAGGCCCCCTGCGGGTCCCGCACCGGACCGCCGACCCGCACGGCGCCCAGGGCGACCGCCCCGTCCGCCGCCGCCGCCACGTCGCCGCCCGCCAGGTCGAGGTGGAGCCGGTTCTTCACGGCCTTGCCCTCCGGCACCCGCTGGAAGGCCAGGCGCACGAAGCCGGGCGGCTCCACGTACGACCACCCGGCGTCCCGGTCCACGGGCTCACCGCCCAGCAGCGCGGCCCAGAACCGCACCAGGGCGGCCGGGTCCGCGCAGTCGACCACCAGTTCGCTCACCGTCGCTCGCATACCGGGCAGCGTAGGCGCCCGGCACCCCGCCGCGCCCCCTCAGACGGCGCCCGCCGCGCGGGTGAACGCCTCCGCCTCCCACGTGCCGCCCAGCGGCGCCGCCAGCCAGGAGGGCGCCGCCGACCGGAACGCCTCGGGGGCCAGCGCGCCGGCGCCCGCGGGCACCGCGCCCAGCAGCGGGGCGCCCGCCGACACCGGGAGGTCGGCCAGGTTGCACCGCTCGGCCAGGCCGGGCGCCGCCGGCCAGGAGCCCACGACCACGCCCAGCTGGACGAGGCCGCGCGTGCGCAGCGCCTCACCGGTCAGCGCCGCCGCGTTCAGCGTGCCGAGCCCCGCCGGGGCGACGACCAGCACCGGCGCGCCCAGCAGCCGCGCCGCGTCGGCCAGTGTGCCGCCGTCCGCGTCGTACCGGACCAGCAGCCCGCCCGCGCCCTCGACCAGCACCAGATCGTGCCCGGCCGCCAGCTTCCCGGCCGCCTCCGCCACCGCCTCCGGCCGCACCGGCGCCATCCCGGCCCGGCGCGCGGCGGTCTCCGGCGCCAGGGGCTCGGGGAACCGGGCCAGTTCGCGCCCGGTCACCCCGGGGCCGGCCAGCCGTACGACCTCGTCGGCGTCGCCCCGCTCGCGCGGCCCGACACCGGTCTGGGCGGGTTTCAGCACGGCCACCGAACGGCCCGCCGCACGGGCCGCCGCGGCCACGGCCGCCGTGACGACCGTCTTGCCGATCTCCGTACCGGTACCGCTCACCACCACGACCGGCATGTCAGCCCTCCCTCGCGGCCGCGCACACCGCGCGGCAGATCCGTGCCAGGTCCTCGTCGTCCGTGACGTAGGGCGGCATCACGTACACCAGATCCCGGAACGGCCGCAGCCACACGCCCTCGCGCACCGCCGCGGCCGTGGCCGCCGCCATGTCGACCGGGTGGTCGAGCTGGACCACGCCGATGGCGCCCAGGACGCGCACGTCCCGGACTCCGGGCAGCGCGCGCGCCGGCTCCAGCCCCGCGCGCAGCCCGGTCCCGATCCGCTCGACCTCCCGCGCCCAGTCCTGGGAGAGCAGCAGGTCGATGGAGGCGCAGGCCACGGCGGACGCGAGCGGGTTGCCCATGAACGTCGGCCCGTGCGCCAGCACCGGGACCTCGCCGCGCGAGATGCCCTCGGCGACCCGCGTCGTGCACAGGGTGGCCGCCATCGACAGGTAGCCGCCGGTCAGGGCCTTGCCGAGGCACATCACATCGGGCGACACCCCGGCGTGCCCGGCCGCGAACAGCGACCCCGTCCGGCCGAAGCCGGTCGCGACCTCGTCGAACACGAGCAGCACGTCGTGGGCGTCGCACGCCTCCCGCAGCACCCGCAGGTACGCGGGGGAGTGGAAGCGCATGCCGCCCGCGCCCTGCACCACCGGCTCGACGATCACGGCGGCCAGCTCGTCGGCGTGGCGGGCGACGAGGGCGCGCAGCTCGCGCGCGTACTCCTCGTCGTACTCCGCGGGGGGCGCCGGGGCGAAGACCTGGCGCGGCAGCACGCCCGTCCACAGCTCGTGCATCCCGCCCTCGGGGTCGCACACCGACATCGGCTGCCAGGTGTCCCCGTGGTAGCCGCCCCGCCAGGTCAGCAGCCGCCGCTTGGCCGGGCGGCCGGTGGACCGCCAGTACTGCAGGCACATCTTCACGGCGACCTCGACGGAGACCGAGCCGGAGTCGCAGAGGAACACGTGCCGCAGCGGCTCCGGGGTGATCTCCACGAGGCGCTCGGCCAGCCGGACGGCGGGCTCGTGGGTGAGCCCGCCGAACATCACGTGGCTCATCCGGCCGAGCTGGTCGCGGACGGCCTCGTCGAGGACCGGGTGGCCGTAGCCGTGCACGGCCGACCACCAGGACGACATGCCGTCCACCAGCTCCGTGTGCCCGCCGGCCGGCTCGGCGAGGCGCAGCCGCACCCCGGACGCCGACTCCACCACGAGCGGCTCGACCCGGCCGGGCATCGGGCCGTACGGGTGCCACACGTGCTCCCGGTCCAGCGCCAGCAGCTCGCCCGGCGTGTAGCGGGGCTCAGGCATTGGGCGCGAGGTCCGTGCCGGCGCCCCGGCGGCGCACCGCCACCAGGTCCGGCCGGGCACCGGGAACGGACGCGTCCACCGCACCGGCGTCCGCCGCGCCGGCGTCCACCGCCGCCCCGGCCGCGCCCGCCGTGCCGGCCTCGCCCGCCGTGCCGGCCGCCGCCGCCCCGGCCGCCGCGTTCCCGTCACCCTCCGACGTGCCGCACACCCCGCCGGAGCCGGAGCCGGAGCCGCAGCCCCCGCCCGTCCCGCAGCCGCCGGCCGCCGCGTCCGCGCGGTGCTCGGGCAGCGTCGTCGTCCCGGCGCCCTCCACCTCGAAGCCGGCGTCCGCGATCATCTCCAGGTCCGCCTTGCCGGCCTGGCCCTCGCTGGTCAGGTAGTCGCCCAGGAAGATGGAGTTGGCCAGGTGCAGCGCGAGCGGCTGCAGCGTCCGCAGATGCACCTCGCGCCCGCCGGCCAGCCGCACCTCGACGTCCGGGCAGACGAACCGGACCATCGCCAGGATGCGCAGCGCCCGCTGCGGGGTGAGGTTCCACTCCTTGGCGAGCGGCGTGCCCTCGAACGGGATCAGGAAGTTCACCGGCACCGAGTCCGGGTCCAGCTCGCGCAGCGAGAAGACCACGTCGACCAGGTCCTCGTCGGACTCGCCCATCCCCGCGATCAGCCCCGAGCAGGCGGACAGGCCCGCCTCGTGGGCCCTGCGCACCGTGTCGACGCGGTCCGCGTACGTGTGGGTGGTCGTGATCTCCCCGTACGTCGACTCCGACGTGTTGAGGTTGTGGTTGTACGCGTCGGCCCCCGCGGCACGCAGCCGCTCGGCCTGGCCGTCGGAGAGCAGCCCGAGGCACGCGCACACCTCGACGCCCTCGTTGTCCTCCTTGATGGCCTCGATCGTCTTCGAGACCCGGTCCACGTCCCGGTCCGTCGGCCCCCGGCCGCTGGCGACGAGGCAGACCCGCTTCGCCCCGCCCGCGATGCCCGCGGCCGCCGCCTGGGACGCCTCGTCGGGCTTCAGCCAGGTGTACTTGAGGATGCCGGCCGTCGACCCGAGCCGCTGCGAGCAGTACGAGCAGTCCTCGGGGCACAGCCCCGACTTCAGGTTGACCAGGTAGTTGAGCTTCACCCGCCGCCCGAACCAGTGGCGCCGCACCCTGCCCGCCGCGGCCACCACGTCCAGCAGCTCGTCGTCGGAGGTCGCCAGGACGGCGAGCGCCTCTTCACGGGTCGGCAGCTCACGCCGCAGCCCCTTGTCCACCAACGTGTTCAACAGGTCCATGGCGCTGATCCTGACGCACGGCGCACCCCCTGGCCAAGGAGGAACCGGACAACGGCGCCCGTCGGAGGTGTGTGGATGACCACACTCTGACCGCGCACCTTCTTGGTTAGGGTCTGTGCGCTGCCTACAAAGGGGACCACACATGCCCGAGGACGCGCCCGGCGCCGCCGTGCCCGAGGACCCGTTCGGCTGGACCGCCGACGAGGCGCGCCGCCGCGCCGCCGCGGGGCTCGTCCGCACCCTGCGCCCCCGCCCCGCCGACACGGACCTGCTGGACCTGGCGGGCAACGACTACCTCGGCCTCACCCGCCACCCCGAGGTGACCGCGGCGGCGGCCGGCGCGGCCCACCGCTGGGGCGCCGGCGCCACCGGCTCGCGCCTGGTCACCGGCACCACCGCCCTCCACGCCGAACTGGAGCGGGAGCTCGCCGGCTTCTGCGGCTTCGAGGCGGCCCTCGTCTTCTCCTCCGGGTACGCCGCGAACCTCGCCGCGCTCACCGCGCTCGGCGCGCGCGGCTCCCTCCTCGTCTCCGACGCGGACAACCACGCCTCCCTCGTGGACGGCTGCCGGCTCTCCCGCGCCGAGACCGCCGTCGTCCCGCACGCCGATCCGGAGGCCGTGCGCAAGACCCTCGCCGCCCACCCCGGGCGGCGGGCCCTGGTCGTCAGCGACTCGGTGTTCTCCGTCGACGGCGACGCCGCCCCGCTCGGGGCGCTCGCCGCGGCCTGCCGGGAGCACGGCGCCGCCCTCGTCGTGGACGACGCGCACGGGCTGGGCGTGCTCGGCGACGGCGGCCGGGGCGCCCTGCACGCGGCGGGCCTCTCCGGCGCGCCCGACGTGGTGGCCACGGTGACCCTCTCCAAGTCCCTGGGCAGCCAGGGCGGCGCCGTCCTCGGCCCCGCCCGCGTGGTGGAGCACCTGGTGAACGCCGCCCGGACCTTCATCTTCGACACGGGCCTCGCCCCGGCCGCCGCGGGCGCCGCCCTGGCCGCCCTGCGCCTGCTGCGCCGCGAACCGGACCGGGCGGGCCGCGCCCGCGCGGTGGCGGCGGCCCTGCACGCCCGGCTCACCGCCGCGGGGCTGAGCGCCGCCCGGCCCGACGCCGCGGTCGTGTCGGTGCGGGCGCCGTCCCCGGAGGCGGCGGTGCGGTGGGCCGCCGACTGCCGCGCCGAGGGCCTGGCCGTCGGCTGCTTCCGGCCGCCGTCGGTGCCCGACGGCGTCTCACGGCTGCGACTCACCGCCCGCGCCGACCTGACGGAGGAGCAGACCGACCGCGCGGTGGCCGTGGTCCTGCGGACCGCGCCGCCCTGCTGAAACCGTTCTTCTGTCGCAGCGTTCACCGCTTCGAGCGGCACTGCGCCCCCTGTCCCGGCGCGGGGCTCCCACGGGGGAGGCAACAGTGGCAGTCTGGCGCGAAGCACAGCCCGGAGCCGTTCCACCGGCCACCCACGGCATGGCGGGGTCCGGCACCGGGCGGGAAAGGGACAGCGCGCCATGGCAGACCACAGGGAAGCGTCCATCACTCTGCCGAGCGATCCCGCGTCGGTCCCGGCCGCCCGCGGCCAGGTGTCCGACGTGCTCGCCGAGTGGGGACTGCCGGCCGGGACCGACCCAGCGGAAACGATCCGGCTGATCGTCTCCGAACTGGTCACCAACGCGGTCCAGCACACCTCCGGGCGATCGCCGTTCTTCACCGTCGAGCTGCGCCTCGAACGTGACGAGCGGCTGCGGATCGGCGTCACCGACAGCCACCCGCGCTGGCCGCGGCGGCTCCCCGCGGCCGTGCAGCAGGACAACGGGCGCGGGATGGCCATCGTCCGGTGGCTGACCGCCGAGCACGGCGGCCGGATGGCGGTGACACCGACCGACGAGGGCGGCAAGACCGTCTGGATCGCGCTCCCCTGGACACCGGGACGACCCTGACCCGGCCGGCCCCGCCCGCGCGGGCTCCCGCCCCGGGGACCGCCCGCCCCGGGGACCGCCCCGGTACGGCTCCGGCCTGGTACGGCCCCGGCCCGGTACGGCTCCGGCCGGTCGGGGCCCCGCCCGCGTGCGGCTCCCCGCGGGGCGGGCGCCGGGCGGGGCCGGGCAGGGGTCAGCGCACGCGGCCGTAGGAGACCGAGCCGGTCCAGATGCGGTCGAGCTTCACCCAGGAACCGCTCTTGGGGGAGTGCCAGATCCGGTTGTTCCCCGCGTAGATGCCGACGTGGTAGACGCCGCCGCGGCCGTGGAAGAAGACCAGGTCGCCGCCGCGCCGCTCGGACTTCGCCACCCGGCGCGTCTTGTTGTACTGCGCCTGCGCCGTGCGCGGCAGCTTCTTGCCGGCCCGCTTGTACGAGTAGAGCGTCAGCCCCGAGCAGTCGAAGCGGTGCGGGCCGGTGGCGCCCCACTGGTACGGCGCGCCCTTCTTGGACGCGGCCACCTTCAGCGCCTTTCCGGCGGCGGCCGGGGCGGCGTGCGCCTCCTGGGCGGCGCCCGGCGCGACCAGCGTGCCGCCGACGGCCACCAGGGCGAGGGCGGAGGCGATCCGTGCCCTGCGGGCGGGCAGGGACGCGGGGGAGGGCGGTGCCGGGACCTGATTCTGCGTCGCGGACATGCAGTACCCTTCGTCAACCCGCCTGTGAAGGATTGCCTGTCGGGTTCGGACAGGACGAAGATGCCCGGCCGCTGACGCGGCTTCACCCCGAGGGGGACCGGTCCGCACCCTGTGCGGTGGCCGCCCCGTACTGCTCGGGTCCTCCACTCCTGCCGATCCACTCGTGTCGACCAGTCGCCCGGACGGCGGCAGGACTCGGCGTCCGCCCGGACCGCCCCGCCCGGGTGGCGGGGGCTTGTCGTCGTGACGGATCTTTCCCGCCCCACCCGGGAATCGGGGGTTGCGACGGGGCGGTGTGACCCTCGTCACTGCTGCTCCGAACGGGTGGACAGCCGTGTTTCGCCGCCGGGGCGCCCCGCAGGGCTGAGCCCCGTACCTGCGGCGTCGCGGGGTGAGCGGGGCCGGTGCCTACCGCCGGTCCGCAACTCGTCCCGTACGAAGTTCCTCCGTCCGTCTCAGCCGTTCGGGCCAGTGCCCGTCCCCCGACCGGGTCTGCGAAACCCGTCAGCCCGGCGGGTCGTGAGGCATCGTCACCCTCTCCGTGCGCCGCTCGCCGTCGAGCGCGCGCAGCGCACGCGCCAGGGTCGCGGCGTGCACCTCGTGCTCACCCCGCCGGTGCATCAGCGTCAGGGCGTCGCGCAGCGCGGTGGCTTGGGCGACGAGCGCCTGGGCCGCCCGCAGTGCGCCGTACGTGTGCGCGGTGCGGGCCGGGTTGGCGCGTCCCAGCAGGTCCGCGGCGGCCAGGTAGGCGTCCACGTAGGCGCCCTCCGCGCGTGTGAGGGCCGGCAGGGGCGGCGGTGTCGGCGGGTGCACGGTCATCCCCGCCGGGTGCGGACGACGTGGTCCACCAGGCCGTGCTCCCGTGCGCCGGTCGCGTCGAGGACGAGGTCCCGGTCGAGGTCGGCGACGACCCGGTCGCGGTCCCGTCCGGTGTGCCGGGCCAGCAGGTCGGCCAGGAGCGCGTGCTGGCGCAGCAGTTCGCGGGCGTGGACGTCCAGGTCGGAGGGCTGCCCGCGCAGAGGCTCGGCCAGTTCGGGCTGCCGGAGCAGCACGCGGGCGCCGGGGAGGGCGGTGCGCTTGCCCGGGGTGCCGGCGGCGAGCAGGACGGCGGCGGTGGAGGCGGCCTGGCCGACGCAGGTGGTCGCCACGTCGCAGCGGACGAGCTGCATGGCGTCGTAGATGGCGGTCATCGCGTCGACCGGGCCGCCGGGGGAGTTGATGTAGAGCGAGATGTCCTGGTCGGGGTCGGCGTACTCGAGGTGGACGAACTGGGCGACCACGTCGTTGGCCGCGGTCGCGTCGACGGGGGTGCCGAGGAGCACGATCCGCCCTTCGAGGAGCTTGGAGTACGGGTCGAGGGTGCGGGTGCCCCAGCTGGTGCGCTCGGTGAACTCGGGGAGGACGTGACGGGCGTGGCGGGTGTGCGGAGCCATGGGATGCCTCCATCCGTAAAAAATGTACAGGACGTACAGAAGGTTAGAATGGGAGCATGGCCTACGAGATTCCGGTGACGCAAGCCCGGGCGGAGCTCGCCGATCTGATCAACCGCGTCGTCTACGGCGGCGAGCGGGTCGTGGTGACCCGCCACGGCAAGCCGCTGGTGGCGCTCGTCTCCGCCGCTGACCTGGAGCGACTCGAGTCGGCGCCGGGGGTGGCGGACGAGCGGGCGATCGGCTCCGTCTCCGACCTCGGCGACGCGCCGTCCGCTCCCCGCGAACACCGCCGCTTCGGGATCGCGGCCGAGCACCGTCCGCCCGGCGGCTGACCGGCGCGGCGACCGCGCACCCGCGGACGCCGTGCGCTCCCACCGGGACGGGACCGGGCGCTCCGGCGTCCGGGCGGAGGTCGGCCGGCGAGGGGACGGGCCGGTACGTCTCGCGCCCCTGCGGCTCGGCGGGGCGCCGGCTCTCCGGACCGTCGGTTCTCCGGACCTACGGCCCTCCGGTCTCCGGGCGGCGCTCCACCTCGGACGGCGGTGGACGGGCCGCGCGGGCCCCGTCGGGCGCGGACGGGCGGCTGGACGCGGCGGACCGGCAGGGAGGCGGTCCGCCGCCGGGCGGGTCGGTGGCCGGCCGGCCACCGACCGGGTGGGCTGGTGGCGCGGCCGTGGCCCGGCGGATCGGAGGCGCGGCCCGAGCCCCGGCCCGGGGGCTGGCGGCGGACCGCGCGCCGGATCAGTCCCGGTGCCGCCGCCGGGCGAGGACGCGCCGGAGCCCGCGGACGCGGCCGGGCGCCTCCGGAGCGGCGGCCCCGTCGGGCGCGGCGGACGCGGCGGGGCCGGACGCCTTCACGGTGGCTGCGTACTCGTCGACGTACTCCTGCCCCGAGAGCGCGAGGACGCGGTACATGATCTCGTCCGTCACGGCGCGGACCACGGCCTTCTCGTTCTCCATCCCGGCGAACCGGGAGAAGTCCAGCGGCTCGCCGAACCGGATCGTCACCCGTCTGATCCTCGGCACGACCTTGCCCGGCGGCTGGATCTCGAACGTGCCGACCATCGCGCACGGCACCACCGGCACGCCCGCCTTCAGCGCCATCACGGCGACGCCCACCTTGCCCTTGTAGAGCCGCCCGTCGTGCGAGCGGGTGCCCTCCGGGTAGATGCCCAGCAGCTCGCCCCGCGCCAGCACCCGCAGGCCCTCGCGGATCGCGGCCTGCCCGGCCTCCTTGCCGGAGCGGTCCACCGGGATCTGGCCGGCGCTGCGGAAGAACGCGGCGGTCAGCCGCCCTTTGAGCCCCGGACCCGTGAAGTACTCCTGCTTGGCCAGGAAGGTGATGCGCCGTCGCAGGACGGCCGGCATCAGGAAGTGGTCCGAGAAGGACAGGTGGTTGCCCGCCACGATGGCCGCGCCCGTCTCGGGCACATGCTCCAGCCCCTCCGTCCTCGGCCGGAAGAGCAGCCGCAGCAGCGGCCCGAGGAGCACGTGCTTGAGCAGGAGATAGAACACGGGCTGGCTCCCTACGCTGCCGGTCCGGCCGCTGGCGGCGGCGCTCCGCCGGGCCGCACGGCACCCGCAGGCGCGGCGTGACGCCCGCGGGCCGCGCCACCGGTGATCACCTCTGATCGTACGCGCACGAACCCGGTGCCGACCGGTATGACGGAGGATCAGTCCCGCTCGCGCACCGGCCTGGCCACCGGCCCCCGGCCCCGCCGCCCCCGAGCGGACGCGCCGCCCCCGAGCGGACACGTCGCCGCGCGGGAGGGCGGTCCGGTCACCGGGGACCGGGCTCCTTGCCCTCGGGCCCTCGGGGGGGCGATCGGGTGCTGGTGGGCGCCTTCGCCGAACGGCGCGGCGCCGCCGGGGTAGGCAAGGCATATGGCGTGGTTCCACCGGATGCACGGCTCGTTCCGCGGCTCGGCCGCGGGCCGCGGGTACCGGCGCGGCAAGGACATGGAGCTGATGCACCGGGCGATGGGCTTCGCCGCGCTCGGCCTGCTGACGCTCGTCCCGCTGCTCATCGTGGTCGCGGCCACCGACCCTGCGGGCGGACAGGGCTTCGCGCAGTGGCTCGCGGAGGGCCTCGGTGTGTCCGAGGCGTCGCGGGACGAGGTGGAGCGGCTGTTCGGGACGCCCTCCTCGGCCCTGGAGTCCACGACCGGGTTCGGCCTCGCCGCGCTCGCCGCCTTCGGGGTGACCTTCGGCGGGGTCGTGCAGACCGGCTACGAGAAGGTGTGGGGGGTGCCGCCCGCCCGGTGGCACACGATGTGGCGCCACCTCGTGTGGCTCGCCGTCCTCGTCGGGTACCTCCTGCTCTCGTCCTACGTCGCCGCCCGCCCCGACGGCGCGGGCGACCTGGCCTGGCGGGCCGCGGCCGCCCTGGTCAGCGCCTGGCTGTTCTTCTGGTGGTCCCAGCGCCTGCTCCTCGGCGGCCGGGTGCCGTGGGCCGCGCTGCTGCCCGGCGCCGTGTCCACGGTGACCGGCCTGGCCGGGCTGTGGGTCTTCTCCCACCTGGTGTTCTCGCCGCTGATCGCGTCGAACGCGGTGGCGTACGGGCCCGTCGGCACGGTCCTCGTGATCCAGTCCTGGCTGGTCGGCGTGGGATTCGTGGTCTTCGGCGGCGCGCTCGTCGGACGGGTCCTGTACGAGGAGCGGTGGCACATCGCCAGGGTGGCGCGGCGGACCCTCCGGCGCGTCGCGCGGCGGGGGCCGCGGGAGTGAGACGGGACGCCGTGCGCGTGTCCCGTGCGGGGCGGCCGGCCGGGCCCGTGCGGGGCGGTCGGCCGGGAGCGCCCCGCGCGGAGCGCTCAGGACGGCGGTACCGGCCGGACCGCGAGGAGCGCGATGTCGTCGTCGCTGTCGGCGCCCAGCCCGATCAGCAGCTCGTCGCACAGCACGTTCAGCGGTTCCCGCGCCAGCTCGGTGACGAAGCGGCCGAGCCGTCCCATGGCGTCGTCCAGCGACTCGTCGCGGCGCTCGATCAGCCCGTCCGTGTACAGCAGGACCGTCGCGTTCGCCGGGACCGCGTCGCTCGCGCGCGGCCGGGGCATGTCCGGGTCGAGGCCGAGCAGGATCCCGGAGCCGTCCTCCAGGAACCGGGTGCGGCCGTCGTCCGTGACGAGCAGCGGCGGCAGATGGCCGGCCGAGGAGTGGACCAGCTTCCACGGCCCCTCCTCGGGCCCCTTCAGCAAGCCGTAGACGCAGGTCGCCGTGGCCTCCCGGTACAGGGTGTGGTTGGCCGTGTCGAGGCGGCGCAGCACCGCCTCCGGCGGCTCCTGGCGGTCCACCGCGATGCCCCGCAGCATGCTGCGGAGCTGGCTCATGGCGATCGCCGCGTCCAGGTTGTGGCCGGTCACGTCGCCGATGACCAGCGCCGTGTCGCCGCTCGGCAGGACGAAGCTGTCGTACCAGTCGCCGCCGACCTGCGCGGTGGTCGACGAGGCGGCGTAGCGGGCCGCCAGCTCCAGGTGGGCGACCTCCGGCAGGACGGGGAGCAGCGACCGCTGGAGGCGCTCGGCGATGTTGCGGGTCTCCTGGTACAGCCGCGCGTTGTCGACGCCCAGGGCGAGGGCCCGGCACACGTCGTCGACGAGCCGCAGGTCCGCCTCCGTGAAGGGCCGCTCCCGGCGCCCGCGCGCCACCGTCAGCGCGCCGATGACCTCACGCCGGGCGCGCAGGGGCGCGACGACGGCGCTGGCCGCGCCCATCCGCTCGAACAGGTCCCGGTAGTCCGCGTCCAGCGGGCTCGTCGGGTCGGCCTGCGGGGGCCCGGTGAGCAGCAGCGGCCCGGCGCCGCTGAGCGCCCGGGCGAGCGGCCCGCGCGCCGCCTCGGTCGGCGGTGGCAGCCGGCCCTGGAACTCCTGCGCGCACGGCTCCCCGGAGCCGCGGCGCACCACGCACGCCCGCTCCACCCCGGCGTCCTCGGCGAACAGGTCCACCGCGCACCACTCGGCGAGCCGCTCGGTGAGGAGCCGGCCCACCCGCCGGAGCCCGTCGTCCAGGTCGGGGGCGTTGCCGATCTCGGCCCCGGTCCGGGCCAGGAGCGACAGCCCCTCCAACGCGGGCAGCACCGTCGCGCCGCGCTGCTCCCCGGCCCGGTCGGCGGCCGGCGCCGCGGGTCCGGCGCCCGCCCCGCGGGCCGCGTCCGGCTCCCGTGCGGGGGCCGGTCCACCGGCGGAGGCCGGATCGCGTACGGAGGCCGGTTCCCGGGCGGCGTCCGGTTCCCGGCCCGCGGGGCGCCTCCCGGTGTGCGGCGGGGCGGGGCCGAGCGCGGAGGCGCGCGGGGAGAGCTGGGCGACGAACACCGTCCGCCCGTCCGCGGTCTCCTGGGTCTGGAGGAACAGCCGTACCGGCACGAGACGCCCGTCGCGGTGGAGCGCCGGGAGCGGCACGGACCGGCCGAGAATGCGCGGCGTGCCGCTGAGCAGCAGGGACGCGAAGGCCGTGCGGTGCCGCTCACGCAGATGCTCCGGCATGATCGCGGTCAGCCGCTGCCCGGCGAGGTCGTCGGCGCGCCAGCCCAGGAGGTCGGCGGCGGGGCCGTTGACCGCGATGATCCGGTTCTGCTCGTCGGCGGCGACCGTCGGGACCCGGCTCGTCCGCACGTGCCCGGGGTCCCACGGCGCCAGCTCCGCCGGGCCGTCGCCCGGCTCGCGGGGCACCACCGTCCACGCGGTGGGGTGGGCGCCGGAGAGCTGGCCGGTGATCTCGCCGAACAGCCAGCGGTGGAAGGCCCGGCCGCGGGGGAGCGCGGGGAGGGCGAGCAGCCGTTCCTCGCGCGCCGCCGCCTCCGCCGCGTCGAGCACACGGGCGAGGGTCCGTACCGCGCCGGCGGCGTCCGGCGGCACCGCCAGGGCCAGCGAACGGATCTCCCCCTCGGCCGTGCCGTCGCGCAGCGCGGCCGCGACGCACGCGCTGATCATGTTGCCGGCGTCGTGGGCGGTGACGAGCTCCGCCGCCGGCACCAGCCCGCTCCCGGCGGCCGCCGCGAGCCCCAGCTCCCGCAGGACGACGTGCCGGTGCTGCTGCGACGCGGCGTACAGCGCCCCCGGTACGTCGACGAGCACCACGGTCTCCCGCGCTCCCGCGGGCGGCGCCGGGGGCTCCCACGCGCGGGGGCCGGACGGCTCGCCGGGCCCCAGCTCGAACCACACCGCCTTGGTGTCGGAGCCGCTCTCCACACCGTGCCGGGACGCCAGCCGGGCCACGAGCACCAGCCCCTGCCCCGCCCCCGCGTACGGGGGGTGGCCCTGCGGCACCAGGGCCCGATCCGGCCGCCCGTCCACGACCACCACCCGCGCCCGGCCGCCGTCGGCGAGGGCGGCGGACACCACCACCTCGGTGCGCGCGTGGAGGACGGCGTTGGTCACCAGCTCCCCGGTGAGGAGCTCCGCCGTGTCCAGCAGATCGGGCGCCGCGCCGGGTACGGCCTCCGCCAGGGCGGCCCGCACGAACCGCCGGGCCCGCGCGGCGCTCTGCGGACCCGGCGGGAACCGGCGTGACGGTGCCGCGCGGGCAGTGGGGTCGCCCATGGGCCCAGTCTGCACCCGGGGCCCCGGCGACGCGGCCCGCCGGCCCCGCCCCGTGGCAGACGGGTGAGCCCGTCCGGCCCGGCGACGGCGCGGTCCCGGTCCGGGAGGCTCCCCTGGGGCGTCCCGGCGGCGGTGGTGCCGGGGCGGCGTGGCAGCATCCCGGTCATGACCGTGCCGGAGGGCCTGGAAGGGTCGCTGCCCGAGACCGCCGGACGGGATCTGCTCGACGCTGTCGTCATCAGGACCGCCTTCGGCGACGACGAGCCGTGGAACGCGGTCGTCGGGGAACTGCGACGGCCGTGGGGCCCGTCGCCGGACGGGCCTGCCGCGGGGGTGCTGGTGGTCGATGCGCCTGCCTGGTCGGAGGCGACAGTTGATGAGGTCCTTGCCGCGGTGGGCGGTGACGAGTACCTGGACGTCGTCTTCCTCGCCGACCGCCACACGATGGAGTCGCCGGCCCACGCGCTGCCGGCCCTGACGACGATCCGGGAGGACGAGGACCACCTCGACCCGGTTCATCACCGGGAGCTTGTCGAGTCGCCCGAGCCCCGGGAGTTCCGGGCGGCGCCCGCCGCGGTGTACGCGGTCCACGTGCACGTGGCCCTCGGCAACACGGGCTTCGCCGAGCTCGCCGCGGCCGCGTCCGCGGAGCCTGACCGGGTCCTGCGCCGACCACGCGCCCGACAGCCCGGAACCGCTGCCCTCATCCGGCCCGTCCACCGGCCGGCTGGTGCCGCCCCCGCGCTCCCCGCGCCGGTGCGTGAGCCCCGCGAGGTGGTCCGAGGGAAGCGGTCTAGCGCAGCCCCAGGCAGGGCAGCCACGTCCGCGACGCGCCGTACCCGGCCGTGAGCAGCGCGGCCAGCGCGCCGGGCGCCCCGGTCAGCAGTTCCGACGACCACCCGGCCCCCACCGCGGTCCCGGACGCGCCCACCGCCGAGACGCCCCCCGCCCCCGGCGCGCGCTCCTCGGAGGCCCCCGTCCCCGGCGTGCCCGCCGCGCCGGACGGGCCCACCGTGCCCGCCGCGCCGGGCGCGCTCGCGCCCGAGGGGCCGGGCCTGGCCGCGGCGCCCTCCTCGACCGCGCGGGCCACCGCCTCCGGCAGCCGCCCGCGCAGCAGCGCCGCCATCCGGTCGCGCAGCCGCGCGGCGCCCCCGTGCCCGGCGTGGCGGGCGAACGCGTCGGCCACCGCCAGCACCCCGCCCGCCCCGTGGCACAGCCCCAGCACGTCGGCGGGGCCGTCGCCGTACAGGTGGAAGCCCCCGTCGTACCGGTCGGCCAGCCGCGCGAACACCTCCGCCGCCCGGTCCGCCGCCCCCCGGTCGCCGAGCGCGTCCGCCGCGTCCCACAGCGCCCACGCCACACCGGGCGCCCCGTAGCACCACGCCTGCCGGGGCACCGCGGTGCGCGGCGGCGTCCGCCCGTCGAGCCCGGCGCCCGGCCAGGTGCGCACCCCCCGCTCGTCCTCGTACTCCTGCGCCTCCAGCCACGCCGCGACCCGCCGCAGCGCGTCGGCGGCGGCCGGACCCGTGTGCCGTACGGCCGCGGCCAGCGCGGTGGCGACCCCGGCGGCTCCGTGGCCCATGCCGGTGTTGACACGGCCCTGGAGCCAGGAGAGGTGCGGGTGCCCCGCGTAGCCGTCGGCGCGCAGCCGCCGCAGGTCGCGGCTGTCGCAGAGCAGGACGAGGCGGTCCCGGTACGGGGCGAGGTGGCGCGGCTCGGGCGCGGCGCCGGCGCAGTGCGCGAGCAGGCCCCCCGCGGGGCCGACGATCAGGTCGTAGTCGGCCAGCCGCACCCCCTCCTCCCGGCCGCCCCGCGTCGCCGCGGCGTCGGCGAGGCGGTCGCGGAGCCGGTCGGCGACGAGACGGAGGCGCGGGTGCAGGGCGGCCCCGAGGCGCAGCCCGACGAGCGTGCCGGACAGTCCGCCGTCGTGGAGGCCGGTGTGGCCGGGGCCCCGGCCGGCGCGGCGCGCCCAGACGGCGACGGCGTCGGCGGCCGTCCGGGCCGCCTCCGGCGCGTCCCCGGCGAGGCTCGCGACGGTGCGGGCGAGGACGGGCACGCCGGGGTCGGAGGGCGGGCGGCCGCCGTCGAGCCGGTCCGGTGCCGCGGTCCAGGCGGCCAGGTAGCGGACGGCGAGGTCCCGTACGTCCGCCTCGCCGTCCGGGAAGGGGGCTGCGTACGGGCCGTGCGGCGCGCCGGCGCTTCCGGACGCGGAGGCGGTCGCGGCGGTCGCGGGACGGGGCGCGGGCGGGGCGGGAGGGGGGCCGGCGGGGGACTCGGGCGGCTGCTGCACGGTACTCCTCGGAAGGTCGCGGGGTGCCCGGCGGCCGGGCGGGTCGGTCCTGTCGTGCGCGGGGGTGCGGGCGGGGTGCTCCCGCCGGCGCCGACCGGGCAGGGCCCCAGCCGGGCAGGGCCCGACGGGACCCGGAGGGCCCTGCCCGGCTGGGGCCGCCGGTGCGGGGGGACGCGGGTGGGTCGGGGCGGCACGGGCGCAGGGTCCGTCCACCGGCGAGCCGCCGGGGTCAACACTCAGGCGGCCAGGCGGCCAGGCGGCCAGGCGGCCAGGCGGCCAGGCGGTCAGGCGCCAGGCGGCCAGGCGGCCAGGCGGCCAGGCGGCCAGGCGGCCAGGCGGTCAGGCGCCAGGCGGCCAGGTGGTCAGGTGGCCGGGCGCTCGGGCGGCCAGGGCCGTCAGGGCCGGGCGGGCGCGGTCAGGGCGTGGCGGAGCCGCCCGGGGGACCGGGCGGCTCCTGTGGAGGGGACCGGCGTCACGCGCAGATGATCACCGTGGCGCAGATGATGATCGTGCACAGCCCGCTGCACGCCGCCGTGGCGGCCTGCGCGTCCGGCAGCTCCGTCTCGGTGATGCGCGTGTCGAGGTCGTCGATGAGGCTGTCGAGGTCGGTCAGTTCGAGGGTCTGGGGCATGGTGTGCCGCCTTTCGTGTGGTTGTTGCCTTCCGCTGTCTCCTCATGAGGTGTTGACCGCCCCCGGCGCCCGCCGTCCACGTGGGACGGCCGGGCCGGGGGCGCCTGTGGGCGCCTCGCCGGGCAGCAGGGCCGCCGCGGCCTGCGCGGCGAGCTGCTCGGGTCGGGCGCGGTGGGGGAGGCGCAGCAGCACCTGGGCGGCGACCGGCGCCCCGCCGTGCAGCGGGTCGCGCAGGGCCAGGCCGTCCGGGCCGGGCAGCATCTCCTCGGCGTGCAGTCCGCCGCCCGCCCGCTGCGCGCACAGGCGCTCCACCAGCGGGACGGCGGTCACGGAGTCGAGATCGGCCGGTACGGGCTTGGCCCCGGCCCCGGTGCGCAGGAACACATGGCGGGGCAGGCCCGCCGAGCGCCGCAGCGCCGCCAGGGCGCGCACCTTGGCCGGCGCCGTGTCGCGCGGGTGCCACAGCCGGGCGCGGTCCAGCCGCCAGGTCGCCGGGGCGACCACGAGCGCGCCGCCCGCCACCGTCAGGCGGGGCAGCCGCTCGGGCCCCGGCAGCGCCGCCTCCAGGCCGTCGAGCCGGACCGCCCGCCGGGCGGCCGGCGGCCCGGCCGATAGCAGCAGCCGCATCAGCTCGTCGTACGGGGGCGCGGGGGTGCGCGTGGCGTGGTGGACCGGCATGAGGCGCAGCCCGTCGGCCTCCGCCACCAGCCGCCCGTCGCGCACCCGCACGGTGATCCGGTCCAGGGGCAGGTACCGCGCCTCGGCGGCGGCCTGGCCGTAGTACGGGGTCGGATCGGGGTCGCCGGTCCACCAGGAGGCGACGACCGGGCGCCGCACGGCGTTGGCGGCGCGCTCCGCGAGCGGCGGCACCAGCAGTTCGACGAACCGCACGCCCGCGCGCCGCTCCACCTCCGCGAGGAACGCCCGGTACGCGTCGGCCGCCCCGTACCCGCCGTCCAGCGCCCTCAGCGCGTCAGCGAACCGGGCGTCGAGCACGCCCGCCGGCGACGCCGTCTCCAGTACGGCCACCGGCGAGCCCGCACCGCCCGGCAGGGGCCGCAGCAGGCAGTCGTACGGCCACGGCGGCAGCGCCTCGTCGGCGGGCGGCGCGCCCAGCGCGTCCAGCAGCGCGTCGTCGAGGTCCACCCGCTCGGCGTCCGCGTGGGCCGCGAGGTGCGCGAGGAGGGCGGCGTACCCGGTGCCGTCGCCGGCCGTCCCGGCGGCGGGCCATCCCGCGTATGGCGCCGGCGCGGGCCGGGCGGCGTCCTCGGTCCCGGCCCCGGACGGGTCCAGCAGCTCCGCGAGGACCTCGCTCACCGGCCGGGGCTCCGGGCCGATCCGCCAGGCCACCGGGACCGGCCGTCCGGCGGCGGCGTCCCGCAGGGCGGCGACGCGCGCGGCGACCCGCACCCCCTCCCGCACCCGGTCGGCGGCGCGCGCCCCCACCACCGCGTCCGCACGCCGGTGCACGTCCACGAACCAGGCGCCCGGCGCGCCGCCCGCCGCCCCGGCCGGGCGGGGCAGCGCACCGCACGGCGGCGCCCACGCCCCGTACCGCTGCCGGGGCGCCGCGCACACCTGGAGCACCCCCACCCCGGCGAGGTGCCCGAGGAAGCCCCGCAGCACGGCCGGGTCCGCCGCGGCGCGTCCCGGCACGGCCGCGAGCAGGGCCCCCTCCAGCTCCCCGAGCGGCACCGGCCCCTGCGCGAGCAGCGCCAGGACGCGTGCGAGCACCCCGGTGCGGCGCAGGACGACCTGCCGCAGCCGTCCCGGCGCGCGCGGATCGACCACCCAGCAGCGCAGCACCGCCGACCCGTCGGCCGGGTCGCCCGCGGTGAAGTGCAGCGGCGCGGGCGCCAGCAGGGTCTCCGGCGGCGCGGCCGACAGGTCGGCGGCCACGCCGCCGGCGCGTACGAGGTGGACGTTCTCCACCTCCCCGAGGGCGACCGCGCCCAGGGCGGGACATCCCGCGAGCAGCCGCCCGGCGCCTCCGGACTCGCCGAGCGGGGCCACGGCGACGTGGCCGGCCCAGCCGCGGGGTGTCGTCTTCGCGGCCATCCGGCCCAGGACGCGCCACAGGTAGGCGGTCCGCTTGCGCAGTTGCCGCCCCTGCCAGGAGGCGCCCTCGGCGAGCCGGCGGGCCACGTCCGCCACGACGGCGGGCGCCGTCTCGGCGAGGAACGCCGCCAGCACCTCGTCGTTCCGGGCGGTCTCCCACGCGAGGGCGGCCACGCGGGCCTGCTCGGCCGCGACGGCGTCCTCCAGCCGTCGCTCCTCCTCCCGCGCCTCCCGCGCGGCCGCGAACAGCGCCCGCGCCTCGGCGGCGAGACTCCCGGCACCGGCCCCCGCACCCGCACCGGCCCCGGCACCGGCCCCCGCCCCGGCACCGGCCCCCGCGCCCCCGCCCCCGCGTCCGCTCCCGGCCCCCGCCCCGATCCCGGCGTCCCGCCCGGACCGCGCCCCCGGCACGTCCCCGGCCCCCGCCCCGCACCCGGCCCCCCGCACACCCCGGCCCCCCGCCCCGGCGACGCCCCCGTCCCGGGCACCCGGCCCGCTCACGCCGGCGCTTCCCGCCAGGGCGTCCAGCAGCGCGCAGTCGTCCGCGCCGGGCGGCTCGCCGGCGTGCAGCCGCCGCCGCAGCGCCAGCACCGCGCCCCGCTCGGCGGCCGACAGCCGGTCGTCCGGGACCAGTTCCGCGCCCATCCGCCCGGCCAGCGCCCGCGCCCGCACGGCCCGCAGCCTCCCGTCGTCGGCGTGCCGGGCCACCCGGTCGAACAGCTCGGGGCGGCCCCCGGCGGTCCAGGCCGCGCACGGCATGCCCGCGACGCGCAGCAGCGCCAGCCCGCCGATCGTGTCGGCCGCTCCGGACGTACCGCCGGTCATGTCACGCCCTCCCGTCGTCGGCGAGCGCCTCGGTGAGCAGCCCCTGCCGGGAGGCCGGGAAGCGCCCGCGGTTCCAGTGGAAGACCACCCAGTGGGCGGCGGCCCTGCGCGGCCCCAGCCGCGCCCCGCCGGACTCGAAGTAGCCCGTCCGCCACGCGTCGGCCGCCGCGCGCAGGGCGTCCCGGTGCGCGGCCACCCGGTCCCGCCACGGCGCGGGCAGCGCCTCCAGGCGGGCCTGGTCGGACAGCTCCCAGTAGGCGCGCACCCCCGCGGCGGCCCGCTCCAGGTCGGCCCCGGCCAGCCCGCCGGCGAGCCGCCGCCCCGTCTCCTCCCGCACGGCCTCCCACACGCCCCGGTGCTCCCAGCCGACGACACCGAGCCCGTCCAGGACGGCGCGCAGCAGCGTCAGCGAGACCCGCCAGCCCGCGGGCGGGCGCTCACCGGTGTGGTGGTCCAGCCAGGCCAGCGCGTCCGCGGTGTGCAGCCGGTGCGCGTACGCCATGGACCGCGCCCCGCCGTAGAGGTACGACTCCGGCTCGTACACGGACGGCACCGGTTCCGCCCAGCCCTCCCGCGCGGTGCCCAGGAGGCGTACGAGCTCCGCCCGGAGCGCGTCGGCCCCGTCCGGACCGGGCGCGTGGAAGCGGACCCGCAGGCCCGGCGGCTTGTGGACGAAGAAGAAGTCGCCGGCCGCCCCGGAGGCGGTCAGCTCGCGGGCGGTGCCGGCCAGCCGCCGGTACAGGGCGGGCCAGGCGTGCGCCCCGTCGGGGGCGATGCCGACCTGCGCCCAGCCGCCGCCGGGGCGTCCGGCGTCGCGCAGGGCGCGCAGTCCGGCCGCGAGGAACGTGCGGCGGGCCGCCGCGTAGGTGTCGCCCGCGGGGTCCAGCGGCAGGGTGCCGGGGGGACCGGAGCGGACGTCGTGAAGGCAGTCCGCGAGCAGACGCTCGACCTGGAGCATGCGGCCTCCTCGTGCACGGACCGATGGACGGTTCCGCCGGATTCGGACGGTTCGTGAACTGTGTGTCCATGTCACGGTCCGCCGAAAGCACGAGGAGCGGTAGTCATATGATCGATGGGGGTGCGCTGGCGTGTCCACGTCGTGCGTGGAGCCCCTACGCGCGCCGGAGTGCCGCGTGTACGCGCGCCGGGCGACACGCGTGGACGGGCGGGCCGACACGCGGACGAGACCGGGGCCACGGCGTCGGCCGCCGTGGCCCCGGTCGTCGCGGAGAGACCGCCCGCCCGTCGCGGGCTCAGGCGCCGATCACTTGTAGGTGATGTCCGACGCCGCGTAACGGCAGTGGGTGCCGTCCGGGCCGCTGCCCAGCACGGGCGGCTCCTTGCCCTTGTCGTTTCCCTCGTAGCGGACGCACGGCTTGATCTTCCGCTTGGTGTCGCCGTGGATCCGGATGTCGCGCAGCGTGGCCGTGTCGCCGTAGTTGGCGTTGACGCCGATCAGCTGCTTGCCGGGTACGGTCACGTCGACGTTCTCGACGACGATGGTCCGCTTGTACTGCTTGGAGCAGTTGCCGCAGCTGCGCACCAGCTTGCCGAAGTCCGACAGCTGGAAGCCGGTGACGACCAGCTTGCCGGCGCCGTTGAACTGGAACACCTTGTCGGAGGCCTTGCGCGCGCCGCCGCCGGTCACGGTGTAGACCGCCGACGCCGACGTGCCCTTGAAGGAGGCGGCGTCCTCGCCGACGTCCTCCCACCAGACGTTCTGCAGCGTGCAGCTGCCCATGCAGTGGACGCCGTCGGCGGCCGGCGATCCGATGACGACGTTCTTCAGGACGGCGCCGTCCTTCAGCTTGAACAGGGGCGCCTGGTTCTCGTCCTGGCCGCCGTCGCCGAGGGCGCCGCTGCCGCGGAAGCGCTGGAGCTTGCCGTCGTAGGTGCCGGACACCTCGATCGTCTTGGTGACCGGCTTCTCGCCCTTGGGCGCCGGCCACGCCGACGCGGCGCCGGCCGGGGCGAGCATGCCGCTGCCGACCAGCGCGGCGCCGGTGAGGCCGAGGGCGGCGAGCCCACCGACGACGGTGCGGCGGCGGGTGAGGCGGCGGCGGTGCCGAGCCCTCGGCTGTGTCTCTGTGCTCATGTGAATCCTCGTGTGGGGGCCACTTGCACCCGGTGGTCGCCGCCGCCACCGGGAAGGTTGCCGCCCGGCGGGGATCTCTTCCCGGCCGAGATCCCGGACCGGCGCTCAGCCGTCCTTGGCCACCGCCATCCCCAGCGTCACCAGGCCCAGCACGATCCAGGCGAACCACAGCCAGCCGCTGCTGCCCAGCGCCACCGAGTACGCCGTCGTCAGCACCAGCGCACCGAGCGTGATCATTCCCATCGTCTTCGTGGAACCGGACATGGCGCCCTCCTCCGAGCCGCGGGCCTCGCCTCGCCCTGCCATGGTGGCTCCGCACCGGCGCACGGCGCTACCGGCGCGCGCGCCCCGCGTGCGGCGCGGGGCCGGGAGCCGGCGCCCGGCGGCCCCGCGCTCTCCGGCGCCGTACCCGCCGCGGTCCGCGGTCCTACCGGCCGCCGCGCACCTGGAGCGAGGCGAGGTACGCGTTGTACGCCTCCAGCTCCTTGTCGCCGTCCCGGTCCGCGGCCCGGTCCGAGCGCTTCGCCGCCCGCTGCTCGGAGTGGTACCACTGGTACAGCAGTGCCACCAGCACCACCACGGACGGGATCTCGCTGAACGCCCAGGCGATGCCGCCCGCCGCGTTCTGGTCGGCGAGCGCGTCGATGCCCAGCGAGGCGGGCGGGTGCGTGTACGTGCCGACCATCGGCTCCGAGGCCATCATCAGTGCGATGCCGAAGAACGCGTGGAACGGCATGCCCGCGAACAGCTCCAGCATCCGCATCACGTACCCCGGCCGGTGGGGGCCCGGGTCCACGCCCATGATCGGCCAGAAGAACACCAGGCCGACGGCGAGGAAGTGCACCATCATCGCGATGTGGCCCGCCGTGGACTCCATCAGGAAGTCGAACAGCGGAGTGAAGTACAGCGCGTACAGGCTCGCGATGAACATCGGGATCGTGAACCCCGGGTGCGTGACCACCCGCATGTAGCGGCTGTGCAGCAGCATCAGCAGCAGCTCGCGCGGCCCCTTGGAGCCCCGCGCCGCCACCGGCAGCGCCCGCAGTGCCAGCGTCACCGGCGCGCCGAGCAGCAGCAGGATCGGCGACAGCATGCTGATCACCATGTGCTGCACCATGTGCACGCTGAACATGACCATGCCGTAGTCGTTGAGCCCCGTGCACATCACCAGCGCCACGGTCAGCACACCGACCGTGAAGAAGACCGTACGGCCCACGGGCCAGGCGTCGCCCCGCCGCCGCAGCCGCACGACGCCCCAGGCGTACAGCGCCAGCCCCAGCAGGCAGCTGACCAGGAAGAACGTGTCCGGCGAGAACGCCAGCCCCCGCTCCAGCGTGAACGGCGGCAGGTCCGTCGTCATGCCGTGCCCGCTGTGATCCATCCCGCGGCTCCTGGTTCGTGCTGGGTTGTCCACTTGCCGGACCAGAGTAGAACCGCCCCCGGCCGCGTCGGCGACCGGGGGCGGTTTCGGCGGCGCCCGCGCGGCGCGGCCGGGTGGGCTCGGGTGCTACAGGACGGTCTCGGCCTCCGCGTACCGGTCCTCGGGCACGGTCTTGAGGGTCCGCACGGCCTCCGCGAGCGGCACCATGACGATCTCGGTGCCGCGCAGCGCGGTCAGCATGCCGAACTCGCCCCGGTGCGCGGCCTCCACCGCGTGCCAGCCGAACCGGGTCGCGAGGACGCGGTCGTACGCGGTGGGGGTGCCGCCGCGCTGGACGTGGCCGAGGATCACGGGCCGGGCCTCCTTGCCGAGGCGCTCCTCCAGCTCGACCGAGAGCTGCCGGGCGATGCCGGCGAACCGCTCGTGGCCGTACACGTCCTTGCCGCCCTCGTCGAACTCCATGGAGCCCGCGCGCGGCTTGGCGCCCTCGGCGGCGACGACGATCGCGAACCGCTTGCCCGCCTCGAAGCGGGCGCCGACGCGCGCGGTCAGCTCGTCGATGTCGAACGGCCGCTCCGGCACGACGATCGCGTGCGCGCCGGCCGCCATGCCGGAGTGCAGCGCGATCCAGCCCGTGTGCCGGCCCATGACCTCCACGATGAGGACGCGCTGATGTGACTCGGCCGTCGTCTTCAGCCGGTCCAGCGCCTCCGTGGCGACCCCGACGGCCGTGTCGAAACCGAAGGTCACGTCCGTGGAGGCGATGTCGTTGTCGATCGTCTTGGGCACGCCGACTATCGGCAGCCCCGCCTCGGACAGCAGGTTCGCCGCCTTCAGGGTGCCCTCGCCGCCGATCGGGATGATCGCGTCGAGGCCCAGCTCGGCGACGTGGCCGCGGGCGCGCTCGACGCCGTCCACCAGGTGCGCGGGCTGCACCCGCGACGAGCCGAGGATGGTGCCGCCCTGGGCGAGGATGCCGCCGACCGAGTCCAGGTCGAGCTTGCGGTAGTCGCACTCCAGCAGGCCCTTCCACCCGTCGTGGAAGCCGATGACCTCGTCCCCGTGGTCGACGACGGCGCGGTGCACGACGGAACGGATGACGGCGTTCAGACCGGGGCAGTCGCCTCCGGAGGTGAGCACACCAATGCGCATAGCCCGAAATACCTTTGCAACGTGGGCCGACTCCCGGACCACGTCGTCCGGTCTGGATCACCCGCCACCCTACCGGCGGAGAGGGCCGCCACCGAACCGGACGTCCGGCCTGTGGACACTTCGGAGGAACCGACGGGAAGCCCGTTCCGAGGGCCCAGACGAGCGGCCCGGCGCACGAAAGGGCGACCCGGTCCGCGCGGCGCCTCCGACGCGGCGGAAGGGCGCGCGGGGACACCCTTCCGGCCCGGCGCGCGGCCTTCGCGAGACCCCCGCCGGAAGCCCGGGGGCGAGCCGCGCGGCGCCCCCGGGCACGACGCGGCGCGGCGCCCCCGGGCATGACCCCGCGCGGCGCCTCCCGGCACGGTGGAAGCGCGGCGCGGCCCCGGCACGGGCGTACGCGGACGGGGCGGAGGCGAGGGCTCCGGCATGCGGGAGGGCGGCGGGGCCTCCGACACGGCGGAAGGGCGGTCGCGGGCCCGTCCAGCGGACCGCGACCGCCCCTCACGGACGCGTCGTGGCTCAGGCCGGCTGGCTGGCCGCCTCGATCCGCTCGGCGCGCAGCGCCTCGTACCACCGGTCGTCCGTCGGCGGCAGCGCGTTCACGTCGAGGGCCAGCTTCAGCAGCAGGTCCGCGATCTGCGGGTTGCGCGCCATGACCGGTCCGTGCATGTACGTACCGAAGACGGTGTCGTTGTACGCCCCCTCGGTGCCGTCCCCGGTGCCGTTGCCCCGGCCGAAGACGGTCCGGGCGAACGGGCGGGCCGTCGGGCCCAGGTGGGTGATGCCCTGGTGGTTCTCGAAGCCCGTCAGCTGCGGCAGGCCCAGGCGCGGATCGATGTCGGCGAGCACGTCGCCGACGCACCGCTCGCCCTCGCCGCGCGTGGAGACCACGTCGATCAGGCCGAGGCCCGGCTCCCGCTCGCCCAGGTCGTTGATGAACTCGTGGCCGAGGATCTGGTACCCGGCGCACACCGAGAAGATGATCGCGCCGTTCTCCGCCGCGCGGTTCAGACCGCCGTCCCGGCGCAGCCGCTCCGCGGCCAGCCGCTGCGGCCGGTCCTCGCCGCCGCCGATCAGGTAGATGTCGCCGGAGGTCGGGATCGGCTGGTCGCTGCGCACGTCCACGCGCTGCACGTCCAGGCCGCGCTGGCGCGCGCGGCGCTCGACGACGAGGACGTTGCCCTGGTCTCCGTAGGTGCTGAGCAGGTCGGGGTAGACCCACACCAGACGCAGACTGCTGTCGCTCATGCTCTTTCGTCCTTAACGGCTCGTGGGTCAGTTGCCGACGCGGCGGCGGACGTCCTGGAACGCGGTGTAGTTGGCGATCAGCTCGATCCGTCCGGGCGGTGCCGCCTGCACGGCCTCGTCGATCGTGTCGCACACGCGGAAGTCCAGGCCCGCGACCTCCAGCCGGACGGCCAGGTCGAGCCGCCGGTCGCCGATCACGAAGATCGGGTGGCCGGCGAGGCGCGGGTAGTCGACGTCCCACAGCCACGAGGTGTCCGTGCCGTCCGCGCCGCGCGCGTTGACGGAGAGGATGACCGGCGTCGGCGGCTGGTCGATCAGGGAGAACGTCTCCAGCCACCCGGCCGGGTTCTTCGCCAGCAGCAGCCGCACGTCACGGCCGAGGAACGACACGACGTCGTACCGCCCGGCGACGGCCTGCACCTGGTACATCCGCTCCAGTGCCACCTGCGGCGGCACGCCGAACACGGCGGCGACGGCGGCCGAGCTGGCCGCGTTCGCCTTGTTGGCGCGGCCCGGGAGCTGGAGGTGGATCGGCCAGGCCGAGCCGTGCGGGTCCAGGACGTGGTCGCCGCTGAGCGCCCACGTCGGGGCGGGCCTGCGGAAGCCGCACTCGCCGCAGAACCAGTCGTCGCCCGGCCGCTGCATCACACCGCCGCACGCCGGGCACGACCAGGCGTCGTCCTTCCACTCCTGGCCGGCCGCCACCCACACCACGTTGGGGGACGAGGAGGCGGCCCACACGACGAGCGGGTCGTCGGCGTTGGCGACGACCACGGCCTTCGTGCCGGCGAGGCCCTCGCGCCACTTCTCGGCGAGCATCCGGGTCTCGGCGGCGCGGTCGAGCTGGTCGCGCGAGAGGTTGAGCAGCGCGATCGCCTTCGGCTCCGTGTCGCGGGCCACGCCCGCCAGGTACTTCTCGTCCACCTCGATGACGCCGTACTTCGATTCCGTGCCGCCGGCCAGCGCCGAGGTGATGCCCGCGGGCATGTTCGCGCCGAGCGCGTTGGAGACGACCGGGCCGCTCGCGCGCAGCGCCTCCGCGATGAGGCGCGTCGTCGTGGTCTTGCCGTTGGTCGCCGACACGAGGACGACGTCCAGGTGCTGCGCGAGCCGGCCCAGAAGGTCGGGGTCGAGCTTGAGCGCCACCCGGCCGCCGATCACCGATCCGCTGCCGCGCCCCGCCGCGCGAGACACCGCCGCTGCGGCCTTGCCCGCCGTCACGGCCAGCTTGGCGCGCGGCGACAGCGGCTCCGAGTTGCCTGCCATCGTCCTTGTTCCTCCTAGCGTGGGTCGCCTCAGCCTATCGAGATCCGGTCGCCGCCCCGAATCCCGCCACCTGCGGGAAGGCCGACCGCGGGGGTGAACGTACCCTGAACGCCATGCGAAACCGGCCGATCCCCGGCAGTTCCGGCGCCGTGCGGGCGATGACCCTGCTCGGCTCGCCGGCGCTGCACACCCCCTGCGAGACCGTCACCGACTTCGGCCCGTCCCTGGCCCGGCTGGTGGAGGACATGTTCGCCACGATGTACGCCGCGAACGGCGTCGGCCTCGCGGCGAACCAGATCGGGGTGGGCCTGCGCGTCTTCGTCTACGACTGCCCGGACGACGAGGACGTCCGCCATCTCGGGCATGTCGTCAACCCGCGCCTGGTGGAGGCCGACGGGGTGACGGTGCGCGGCCCGGAGGGGTGCCTGTCGCTGCCGGGCCTGGAGGCCGGGACGGAGCGGTTCGACCGGGCCGTGGTCGAGGGCGCCGACGTGCGGGGCGAGCCGGTGCGGGTGGTGGGCACGGGCTTCTTCGCCCGCTGCCTCCAGCACGAGTGCGACCACCTGGACGGCCTGGTCTACCCGGACCGCCTGATCGGCTGGCGCCGGGCCCGGGTCCTGCGCGCGGCGCGGCGCGCCCCGTGGGGCCGCCGGAGCTGACGGGGCGGGGCCGCCGGGCCCGCGGCGCCCGGCGTACGGCCGGCACCCGTCGTTCGGCGTACGGCGGGTGCCCGGCGCTCGGCCGGTGCCCGGCGTTCGGCGTACGGCCGGGCCCCGTGCACGACCGGCGCCCGGCCGGCTCCGTGCGCGCCCGGCGCCCGGTACCCCCGCCGCCCCCGTGCCGGGCCGGTCTCAGAAGCCGGGGCCGTCCACGCGGTCGTCGGCCCCGGCGAGGCGGCCCCACAGCAGGTCGGCCAGGGCCGACACCAACGCGGCCCGGTCGCAGGGCCGTTCGCCCAGCCACCAGTCGCCGGCCGCGTGCATCATGCCGACGATGCCGTGGCCCCACACCCGCGCCAGCGCCTCGCCGCCCCCGCCCAGGTCGACGCGCTCGGCGATGACCTCCGCGAGCTCCTCGCCCATGCGGCGCAGCAGCGGCGCCGAGTGGCGGCCCACGTCGAAGCCCTGCTCGGCGGGGAGGCCCGCCTCCTCGGCCGGGTGCATCAGGAACCGGTACACCTGCGGGCGCGCCTCGATCGCGGCGAGGTAGGTGTCGAGGGTGGCCTCCACGCGCCGGCGCCGGTCCGCCGCCGGGGCGTCGAGGGCGGCGCGCAGCGCGGCCAGCAGGGCGTCGGTGTGGCGCTTGGCGAGCGCCCGGTACAGGCCGCCCTTGTCGCCGAAGTGGCGGTACAGGATCGGCTTGGTGATGCCCGCCTCGGCCGCGATCGCGTTCATGGACGCCCCCGGCCCGTCGCGCAGGACCACGCGGTCGGCCGCCTCCAGCAGTTCGCGCCGCCGCTGCTCGGCCGACCGCTGCTGCTCGGTCCGGTGTGTGGTGTCCATAGCGTGTCTCCCCGCCCGTCGACGTCCCTGAGGCAGGCGCAACGTAGCACCGCCGCCGCGGGCGCCGCCGGTTGACAGCGGCTACTTGCCGGTAACAGACTGCGGTTACCGTTAGTAACGTGCGTACGCCGGGAGGGAACCATGGCCGAGTTCACCTTTGAGCTGAACGACGACCAGAAGCAGGTCCGCGACTGGCTGCACGGATTCGCCAGGGACGTCATCCGGCCGGCCGCCGCCGAGTGGGACGAGCGCGAGGAGACCCCCTGGCCGGTCATCCAGGAGGCCGCCGAGGTCGGCGTCTACTCCCTCGACTTCTACGCGCAGCAGTTCTTCGACCCGACCGGTCTCGGCATCCCGATGGCGATGGAGGAGCTGTTCTGGGGCGACGCCGGCATCGCGCTGTCCATCGTCGGCACCGGCCTCGCCGCGGTGGGCGTCCTCGCCAACGGCACCGAGGAGCAGATCGGCACCTGGATCCCGCAGATGTACGGCACCCCGGACGACGTGAAGGTCGCCGCCTTCTGCTCCTCCGAGCCCGACGCCGGGTCGGACGTCGCGTCGATGCGGACGCGCGCGGTGTACGACGAGGCGAAGGACGAGTGGGTCCTCGACGGCACCAAGACCTGGGCCACCAACGGCGGCATCGCGAACGTCCACGTGGTGGTGGCCGTCGTCGACCCGGAGCTGGGCTCCAAGGGGCACGCCTCCTTCATCGTCCCGCCCGGCACGCCGGGCCTGTCGCAGGGCCAGAAGTTCCGGAAGCACGGCATCCGCGCCTCCCACACGGCGGAGGTGGTCCTGGAGGGCGTCCGCGTGCCGGGCTCCTGCCTGCTCGGCGGCAGGGAGCGGCTGGACGAGCGCCTGGCCCGCGCCCGCGAGAAGGCGCGGGCGGGCGGTGAGCGGGTGAGGAACGCCGCGATGGCCACCTTCGAGGCGTCCCGCCCGGCGGTCGGGGCGATGGCGGTCGGCACGGCCCGCGCCGCGTACGAGGTCGCCCTCGACTACGCCACGACCCGCGAGCAGTTCGGCCGCCCGATCATCGACAACCAGGGCGTGGCCTTCCAGCTCGCCGACATGCGCACCCGGATCGACGCGGCCCGCCTGCTGGTGTGGCGCGCGTCCTGGATGGCCGCCACGGGCAAGCCCTTCACGTCCGCCGAGGGCTCCATGTCGAAGCTGTTCGCCAGCGAGGCCGCCAGGGACGTCACGGCCCAGGCGATCCAGATCCTCGGCGGCAACGGCTACACCCGCGAGTACCCGGTCGAGCGCATGCACCGGGACGCCGCGATCTACACCATCTTCGAGGGGACCAGCGAGATCCAGCGCCTGGTCATCGCCCGCGCCCTCTCCGGCGTGCCGATCCGCTGACGGAGCGCCGGGTGCTCGGCGCCCCGCACACCGGGACCCGGCGGTCGTGCGCACCGGGACCCGGCGGTGGTACGCACCGGGACCCGGCGGCCGTACGCACCGGGGCCCGGACGCCCTGCGCGCCGGGCCCCGGACGCCGTACGACCGGGGCCCGGGGCCCGGGGCCCGGCGCCCGCGCCGCCCCCGCGACGGCCGGGGCGCCCGGCCTCACTTCACCGAGCCGGCCATCACCCCCTGCACGAAGTGGCGCTGGAAGGCCAGGAAGACCACCACCGGCACGACGAGGGAGAGGAAGGCGCCGGGCGCCAGGACGTCGATGTTGCTGCCGAACTGGCGGACCTGCGACTGGAGTTCCACCGTCAGCGGCTGGGCGGAGGAGTCCGCGAAGAGCAGCGCGACCAGCATGTCGTTCCACACCCACAGGAACTGGAAGATCGCCAGCGACGCGATGGCCGGGCGGCCCACCGGCAGCACCAGATGGGTGAAGATCCGCCACTCGCCGCCGCCGTCCATGCGCGCGGCCTCCAGCATCTCGCGGGGCATCTCCGCGAAGTAGTTGCGCAGCAGGAAGATCGCGAACGGCAGCCCGTACGCCACGTGGAACAGGACCACGCCGGGGATCGTGCCGAACAGGCCCAGCTGGCCGAAGAGTTTCGCCACCGGCAGCAGGCCCACCTGGACCGGCACCACCAGCAGCGCCACCACCAGGAGGAACAGCCAGTCCCGGCCGGGGAACTCCAGCCACGCGAAGGCGTACCCGGCGAGCGCCGCCAGCACGACGACCAAGGCGGTCGCCGGGACCGAGATCAGCACCGTGTTCCAGAACGCCCGCGTCATGCCGGCGTTGTCCAGCAGCGCCGCGTAGTTGGCGAACGACAGCTGCCCGGGATCGGCCAGCGCCGTCCACCAGCCGCTCGACGCGCTGTCCCGCGCCGAGCGCAGCGACGACAGCAGCAGCCCCGCCACCGGAGTGATCCAGACCAGCCCCACCACCAGCAGGAACGCCTGCACCAGGCCGTTGCCGAGCCAGCGGCGCAGCCTGCGCTCGGGGCGGCGCGGGGCGCGGGGCGCGGGCGGCCCCGCCGGGGACACCGGCTCCGCCGGGACGGTCGGCGCGGTCGCGGTCATGACTGGCTCCTGCGGAAACGGCGGACGTTGAAGACCATCGCGGGGATCACCAGCAGCAGGAGCAGGACGCCCAGCGCGCTGCCGAGCCCCTGGTCGTTGCCGCCGCCGAACGAGACCAGCCACATCTGCGTGGCCAGCACCGTCGCGTCCTCCTGCACCGGGCCCGGCGCGATGATGTAGATCAGGTCGAAGACCTTCATCACATTGATCACGAGCGTGACGAAGACGACCGTCAGCACCGGCGCGAGCAGCGGCACGGTGATCCGCCGGAACACCTGCCACTCGTTCGCCCCGTCGATCCGGGCCGCCTCCAGCGCGTCGCGCGGCAGCGCCGAGAGCCCCGCGCCGATCAGGACCATCGCGAAGCCGGTCCAGATCCACAGGTAGGCGCCGATGATCGCCGGGGTGACCAGCGCCGGCCCCAGCCAGGACACGCCCGTGAACGGCTCCGCGAAGTTGGCCGCGGGCAGCCGCACCGTGTACGACCCGCCGGGTTCCAGGCCCCCGAAGCGGAACGCCCCGTCCGTGCCCGTGGTGGCCGTGGCGACCGTACGCCCGCCGCTCACCGCCTCGACGGCCAGCCCCGGCAGGCCCCGCTCCGCGGCGTCCACCGCGCCCGGCCGCCCGCCGCCGCCCGGGGTGAAGTCCAGGTAGACGACGCCCCGCAGCTCGCCGGGGCCGGCCTTCGCCGCGGCGGCCCCGGCCGCGGGACGGGCGTCCTCGGGCACCTCGGCGGGCTTGACGCCCACGAGGCCCAGCGGCAGCGCCGTACCGCCGGGGGAGAGGGCCCCGGTCGTCTCGTACGCGCCGTCCGCGGCCCGCCGTACGCCCTCGCCCTCGCGGGCCCGCGCGCCCGGATACGACGCGCCGTCCTCGAACAGGTCGTGCACGCCCACCACGGCCGCGTTCAGGACGCCCTTGCCGGGGTCCTCGTCGTAGGCGAGGCGGAAGATGATGCCGGCCGCGAGGAACGACACCGCCATCGGCAGGAACAGCAGCAGCTTGAACGCCGCCGCCCAGCGGATCTTCTCCACGAGCACGGCGAGGATCAGCCCGAGCGCGGTCAGCAGCGTGGGCGCCACGACCACCCACACGGTGCTGTTGCGGATGGCCCGGAGCGTGGCCGGGTCGCGGAACATCTCGGCGTAGTTGCCGGCGCCGACGAAGCGCGTGCCCGACGCGTCGAGGAAGCTGCGGCCGACGGAGAACAGCACGGGGTACACCACCAGCGCGCCGAGCAGCAGCAGCGCGGGCAGGACGAAGGCGACGGCGACGATCCGCCGGCGCCGCCCGGCGCGGCGCCGCGCGTCGGCGGCCCCCCGCCGGGCGGTCTCGGTGACTGAGGCCATGGCGTCAGCCCTGGTTCGCGGTGCGGAACGCCTTGGCGGCGGCGGCCTCCAGCTCGGCGGCCGTCGCCGCCGGGTCGGAGGGGTCGCGCAGGAAGTCCTGGAGGATCTTCCACTCGCCGGCCCCCTTCGTGCCGCCGAACGAGGCGGGGGCCTGGTCCGACATGTCGAAGCGCACCGAGTCGCCCGCGCCGACCAGCGACTCGGCGGTGGCCCGCAGGGTCGGGTCGCCGTACGCGGCGGTGTCGAGGGCCTTGTTCGGGGAGAGGAAGCCGCCCTCGGCCGCCCACACGGCCGCCGCCTCCGGGGTGGCGAGGAACTCCAGGAAGGCGTCCGCGGCCTTCCGGTTCCTGCCGTCCTTGAGGACGACCGCCGCGTCGCCGCCGCTGACGACCGGGGCCTTCCCGCCGCCGACCGCCGGGAAGGGGAAGAACTTCGCGTCCTCGCCGATCTTCCGGCCGAACTCGTCCTTGGCGACGCCCGCGACGAAGTCGCCCTCATACACCATCCCCGCCTCCGGCTTGGGGCCGAAGACCTTCTCGACCGAGCCGGGGAAGTCCGTCGCGAGGGCGCCGTTGCGCCCGCCCGCGAGGAGCTTGTCGTCGGAGAACAGCTTCGACAGGGTCTTCAGGGACTCGACGACGCTCGGGTCGGTCCACTTGATCTCGTGCCGGGCCAGCCGGTCGTACTTCTCCGGTCCGGCCTGCGAGAGGTAGACGTTCTCGAACCAGTCGGTGAGCGTCCAGCCGTCCTCCCCGGCGACGGCGAAGGCGGGCGTGCCCGAGTCGGCGACCGCGCGGGCCGCGGCGAGCATCTCGTCGTACGTCTTCGGCGGCTGCACCCCGGCCTGGTCGAGGACGTCGGGGCTGTACCAGACCGTCGACTTGTTGGACGCCTTGAAGTACAGGCCGTACAGGGTGCCGTCGACGGAGCCGTACCCCTTCCAGACGGGTGCGTAGTTCGAGTCGACGGACTTCTCGACCTTCTCGGGCAGCGGTGCGAGCCACTTCCTCGCGGCGAACTGCCGCAACACGCCGACCTGGGGGACCATCACCACGTCCGGGGCGTTGCCGCCCTCGATCTTGCTGCCGACGACCGTGGAGACGTTGTCGCCGGTCGACACGAACCGGGTCTGCGCGCCGGTCTTCGCGGTGAAGGCGTCCAGCACCTTCTGGAAGTTCTTCTGCTCGGCGCCGGACCAGACGCCGGCGACCGTCAGGGTCTGCCCGGCGAGGGCCTTGCCGTCGCCGCCGGCCGCGGTGACCGGGTCGCCGCCGCAGGCGGTCGCGCCCAGGGCGAGGGCGGCGGCGAGGGTGGAGGCGCATACGGCGGTGGAGCGTCGACTCGTCATGTCCGTACCTTTCTCGGAGGGTTCGGTCGGTTCGGAGGTTCGGTCGGTTCGGAGGTTCGGTCGGTTCGGAGGTTCGGCGGTTCGGAGGTTCGGTCGGTTCGGTGGGGCGGTCGGTTCAGGTGGCGGTGGTCCACCAGGCGGCGGTGGAGCCCGGCAGTTCGCCCGGCGGGCACGGCCCGCTCGCCAGCAGCGGGGCCCCGGCGGCCGGCGCGGGCACCGGTTCCGTACCGAAGTTCACGGCGCACACCAGCCCCTCGCCGCGCTCGAAGGCGAGGACGCCGGGCGGCGCCTCCAGCCAGCGCAGCGTTCCCTCGCCCAGCTGCGGCAGCCCGCGCCGCAGGTGCAGGCCCTCGCGGTACAGGTGCCAGAACGAGCGCGTGTCGGCGAGCGCCCGGTCGGTGGCGTGCTCGGCGAACCAGCCCGGCTGCGGCAGCCAGGGCCGCGCCCGCTCGCCGGCGCTGAACCCGAACGGCGAGGCGTGCCCCGACCAGGGCAGCGGCACCCGGCATCCGTCGCGGACGCGGGCCCGGCTGCCGGTGCGGCGGAAGATCGGGTCGGTGAGCACCTCGTCGGGCAGGTCCACGACCTCGGGCAGCCCCAGCTCCTCGCCCTGGTAGATGTAGGCGGCTCCGGGCAGGGACAGCATGAGCAGCGCGGCGGCCCGCGCGCGGGCGGCGCCGAGCCCGGTGCCCTCGGTGCCGGACTCGCCGTACCGGGTGACGGTGCGGACCTGGTCGTGGTTGTTGAGCACCCAGGTGACGCTGGAGCCGGTACCGGCGATGTCCCGCAGCGCCTCGTCGATGACCGCCCGGAACGCGGCGGCGTCCCAGGGGGCGCCCAGCAGGTCGAAGAAGAACGCCTGGTGCAGCTCGTCGGGGCGGACGTACCGGGCGTGCTCGCGCGCGGTCGGCACGGACACCTCGCCGACCAGCAGCCGCTCGCGCCCGTCGCGGGCCGTGTACTCCTCGCACACCTTCCGCCAGTGCCGCCACACGCCGTGCACCTCGGGCTGGTTCCAGGCGAGCGGGTTGACCGAGTCGCGGGTGCGGGCGTCCGCCTCCGGGTCGGGCGAGTCGGGCAGGTCCGGATGCTTGAACAGCCCGGCGGCCACGTCGATGCGGAAGCCGTCCACGCCCCGGTCGAGCCAGAAGCGCAGCACCTCGTCGAAGTACGCGCCGACCTCGGGGTGGCGCCAGTTCAGGTCCGGCTGCTCGGGCGTGAACATGTGGAGGTACCACTGGCCCGGCGTGCCGTCCGGTTCGGTGACCCGGCTCCACGCGGGGCCGCCGAACATGGCGTGCCAGTTGTTGGGCGGCAGGTCGCCGCCCGGTCCCCGGCCGTCGGCGAAGTGGAACCGGGCGCGGGCCGCGCCGCCCGGCCGGTCGGCCAGCGCCTCGCGGAACCACGGGTGCTCGGCCGAGCAGTGGTTGGGGACGATGTCGAGCAGCACCCTGATCCCCAGCCGGTGCGCGTCGGCCACGAGCAGCGCGAACTCGTCCAGGTCGCCGTAGACCGGGTCGACGTCGCGGTAGTCCGCCACGTCGTAGCCGTGGTCGTGCTGCGGCGAGGGGTAGAAGGGGCTCAGCCAGATGCCGTCGACGCCGAGCTTCTTGAGGTACGGCAGGCCGGAGCGGACGCCGGCGAGGTCGCCGATCCCGTCTCCGGTGCTGTCCAGGAAGCTGCGGACGTACACCTGGTAGATCACCGCGTCGCGCCACCAGGGGCGCGTCAGGCGGTGGGAGAGGCCGTCGCCGGCCGTGGCAGTGAGCATCACCCGTTGACCTTGTTTCTTAGAAGGGTGCGCGCCGCCCCCCGGGGAAGGTGGGGGCGGCTGTTGTGCATGCATGTTAGGTAGCCGGGTTCAGCCGGTGTCAATGACGGAGCGATAAACACCCGCCGGTTACCGGGTTATGGAATGGTTTGTCCCGGCACAGAGGCAAGGTTCGGGCGCGCGGCCATACCTAACGGGTAGGCAAGGGGGCGTGCGGGTGGGGTGAGGAGGGGAAGGCGGGCCGGGGCGGGCTCAGCCGCGCCGCGCGACCGCTTCCAGCTCCGCGGCGAGCCGGCGCACCGCCGCCGCGGGCTCCTGGCGCTGCGCCAGGGCGTCGTGCATCACGGCCTGGACCGCGAGGCTCACCTGCTCGTACCGCGGGCTCTTGGGGCGCGGCCGGGCCGCCAGCACGCTCTCCCGCAGCGCCGGCAGGTACGGGAAGCGCCGCACCAGCGCCGCGTCCCCGTACAGCGCCGCCCGCACCGGCGGCAGCGCGCCCTCCACGAGGACCCGGCGCTGCACGGCGTCACTCGTCAGGTACGCGATCAGGTCGGCGGCCGTCTCCGGGTGCCGCGCCCGGCTGCTCACCGCCAGGTTCGACCCGCCCAGCACGCTCGTCCCCGGCCCGTCCCGGCCCGGCAGCGGCACGGCGCCGAACCGGCCCGCGACCGCGGAGCCGCCGCCCGAGGCGCCCGCCCACGCGTACGGCCAGTTCCGCAGGAACAGCAGCCGCCCGTCCTGGAACGCCCGCCGGGACTCCTCCTCCGTGTACGCCAGCGCCTCGCGGGGGATCCACCCCTCCCGTACGCCGCGCGCCAGGAACGCCACCCCGGACCGGGCCGCCGGCGAGTCCACCGCGACCCGGCCGCCCTCGTCGCCGAGGACCGCGCCGCCCGCCGAGTACACCGCCTCCGTCACGTTGACCGTCAGCCCCTCGTACGGCAGGAACTGCCCGGCGTACCCGCCGACGCCGTGCCGCGGCGCGACCGTCCGCGCCTGGCGCTCCAGCTCCGCCCAGGTGCGCGGCGGCCGTTCGCCCGCCGCGGCCAGCAGGTCGGAGCGGTAGAACAGCATCCCGGCGTTGGTCACGTACGGCACGGCGTACAGCCGCCCCTCGTACGTCGCCGTGTCCACGACCGGCGGCAGGAAGGCGTCCAGCGCGAAGCGCCGCCGCTCCAGCGGGGCGATCCAGCCGGCCGCCGCGAACTCCGAGGTCCAGGCCACGTCGATGTTGAGCAGGTCGAAGCGGCCCGCACCGGACCGCAGGTCCGTGATCATCTGGGCGCGGGTCTCGTCCGCCGAGTCGGGCAGCTCCACCAGCGTCACCCGCTCCGCGGGCCGCTCCCGGTTCCAGTCGTCCAGCAGCGGCCGCAGGTATCCGGTGAGGTCCCCGGCCGTCGCCAGCGCCACCGGGCCCCGCCCGGTCCCGCGCGGCCCGTCGCCGGGCACGCCGGACGCCACCGTCCCGACCAGCAGCAGCACCACGATCACCAGGCCCCTACCCGCGGCACTCGCCCACCGCATAGGTTCCTCCCTGTGGCACCGGCACCGGACGTCCTCGTCAGGTCAGTGGCCATGTATACCTGTTAGGCATTGGGCGATACTAGGGCGCGAAGCACATCGAGCCCGGATCGCGACAGAAGGAGAGCCCACGAGTGCGCATGCAGCTCCTCGCTCTCCTGGCCGACGGGCCCGCGCACGGGTACGAGCTGAAGCAGGACCTTGAGCGGCTGCTGGGCGCCGCGTACCCTCAGCCCAACGTCGGCCAGATCTACGTCACGCTCGGCCGGCTGGAGAAGTCGGGGCTCATCGAGGGCGAGGAGGTCGCCCAGTCGAGCCGGCCGAACAAGAAGATCTACCGTCTCACCCCCGCCGGGCGCGAGGAGCTGCGCACCTGGTTCGAGGAGACGGCGGACGAGCCGCGGGTGCGCGACGAGTTCTTCATGAAGCTCGCCCTCGCCCCCCGCACCGGCCTCGCCGACCAGATATCCCTCATCAACCGACAGCGACGCGAGTACCTCAGGACGATGCGCACCCTCTCCAAGCTGGCCGCCACCGAGAACCGGGACAACCGCACGGCGCACCTGCTCATCGAGGGCGCCATACTCCACCTCCAGGCCGACCTGGACTGGCTGGAGCGGTGCCAGGAGGAACTGGAAGGGCTGGAGGACGCGCGATGAGGCGCCTCCGCCGCTTCCGCGCCGCGCCCCCGGGCGCCGCGCCCACCGGCCGCCCTACCGCGCCCGCGGGCGCCGCGCCCGCCGGAGCCTCCGCGTCCACCGACCGGTCCGCCGCGACGCCCGCGGCGAGGCCCGCCGCCCCGTCCACCGAGACCTCCGCGGCGACCTCCACCGAGACGTCCGCCGCCCCGGCGGGACCCCCGCTGCTGGAGGCCCGCGGCCTGGTCAGGACCCATCACGGCGAGGGCGGCCCGGTCCACGCCGTGCGCGGCGTGGACCTCACCGTCCGACGCGGCGAGTTCGTCGCCGTCACCGGGCCCTCCGGCGCCGGGAAGTCCACCCTCCTGCACCTCCTGGGCGGACTCCAGCGCCCCGACGAGGGCACCGTCCTGCTCGACGGCGCGTCCACCGACGGCTACACCGAGGCCCGCTGGGCCGTGGAGCGCCGCCGCAGCATCGGCATCGTCTTCCAGTTCTTCAACCTCGTCTCCAACCTCAGCGTCGCCGACAACGTCGAACTGCCGGCCCTCCTCGCCGGGGCCTCCGCCCGCGCCGCCCGCGCCGAACGCGACCGGCTCCTCACCGAACTCGGCCTCGCCGCCAAGGCCCGCAGCATGCCCGGCGAGCTGTCGGGCGGCGAGCAGCAGCGCGTCGCCCTCGCCCGCGCGCTCGTCAACCACCCCCGGCTGCTCCTCGCCGACGAACCGGCCGGCAGCCTGGACAGCAAGGGCACCCGCGAGGTCATGCGGCTGCTGTCCCGCTTCCACCAGCGCGGCCAGACCATCGTCCTGGTCACCCACGACGCCCGGCTCGCCAGCGCCGCCGACCGCGTCATCAGCTTCTTCGACGGCCGTGTCACCGACGACATCACCCTCGGCGGGGACGACGGCGCACCCGCCGCAGGTGGCCCCGCCGGTCGCCGCGCGGGCGCCGGCGGCCCCGCCCGCGTCGTCGAGCTGAGGGACTGACCGCCGTGCGGGCCATGCTGCGCTGGGCGCACGCCGACCTCCGCACCCACCGCGGTGAGGCGCTCTTCCTCGTCTCCGCCACCGCCGGGATCGTCGCCTCGCTCCTCCTCGCCGCCGCCCTCTTCGGATACGCCACCAACCCCTGGCAGCGGATCTTCACCCAGTCCCAGGGCGCGCACGTCTGGCTGCACACCGGCCGCGCCGCCGACCCCGCGCGCCTCGCCTCGCTCGACGGCGTGGCCTTCGTCGCCGGCCCCTACGACACGGTCGCCACCACCGCGGCCTCACGCGGCGCCCGCGCCGCCGTCGAACTGCGCGCCGCCCCCGACCGGCCGCCCGCCACCGCCCGGCCGCTCCTCACCGCGGGCCGCTGGCTCGACCCCGCCGTCCCCGACGGCGTCGTCCTGGAGTCCGGCCTGGCCGCCGCCCTGGTGGCCCAGCCCGGCGACACCCTCGCCCTCCCCGGCGGCGCCGGCCGCACCCTCACCGTCCTCGGCGTCGCCGACACCGCCGAACCGCGCTACGAGCCCGGCGAGCGCCCCGGCACCGTCTGGGCCCCGCCCGCCACCGTCCGCGCCGTCCCCGGTCTGCCCGGACGGATCACCGGCCTGCGCCTCACCGATCCCGCCGACACCGGGTACACCGTGCAGCGTGCCGTCACCGCCCTCGGCGCGGACGCCGTCACCGACGTCACCCCCTGGCAGCGGGCCCGCGCCGAGGCCCGCGACGACACCCGGCTCGTCGGCCGCGTCCTCGGCCTCTTCGGCCTGGGCGCCCTCGTCGCCGCCGCGCTCGCCGTCTTCGGCGCGATCAGCACCCGCGTCCGCGGACACCTGCGGGACATCTCCGTCCTCAAGGCCGTCGGGTTCACCCCCGGCCAGGTCGTCCGGGTCTTCCTCGCCCAGCACCTGGCGTACGCGGTGCTCGGCGCCGCCCTCGCCGCCGCGCTCGTCCGGGCGCTCGGCGCGCGCATACCCGGCAGGGTCGGCGACGCCGTCGGCGTGTGGCAGGGCCTGCCCGGCCACACGGCCACGCTCCTCGCCGTCCCGGCCGCCGTCGTCGTCCTCATCGGCGCCGCCACCGGCCTCGCCGCCTGGCGCGCCGGCCGCGTCCCGCCCGTCCCCGCCGGCACGGCCGCGGGACCGCCCGCCGGCCGCGGCCTGTCCCGGCCCGCCCTGCGCGCCCTCGCCCTGCCCGGTCTCCCGCCCGTGCTCGTCCTCGGCTGGCACCGCGCCTTCGGCCGGGGCCGCCCCGCCCCCGCCACCGTCGCCCGGCTCGCCCTGCCACTGCTGCTGATCACCGTCGCCCTCGGCGCGTGGACCAGCATCCAGCGCTTCGACACCCGCCCCGAACAGCTGGGCCTGCCGGCCGCGCTCACCGCCCGCCCCGCCGAAGGGATCGGCGACCGCGAGGCGCGCGCCCTGCTCCAGCGCAGCCCCGACGTCCTCACCGCCCACCGGGGCCTGGAGGTCGCCGCGCTCGTGCCCGGCCAGACCGGCACCATCGCGCTGCGCGGCCTCGGCACCCGCCAGGACCCCTACCCGTACTCCGTCGCCGAGGGCCGCCCCGCGCGGGGCCCCGACGAGGCCGTCGCCGGCCAGGGACTGCTCGACCTGCTCGGCGTGCGGGTCGGCGACTGGGTGCGCCTCACCGTCGGCGGACGCCCGCAGGTGCTGCACCTCGTCGGCCGCAGCATCGAACCGGAGAACGCCGGACGCACCGTCTCCACCTCCCTGGACACCCTCCGCGAGAACGATCCGGACCTGCGGCCCACCGTCTACCACCTGCGGCTGCGCCCCGGCGCCGACCCGCACGCCGTCCGCGCCGAACTGCTCCGGGAGGCCGCCGGGCGCCTCGACGTCCACGTGGTCTCCGGCCCCGCCGACCGCCTCGCCGACCTGCGCGGCGTCGTCGCCGGGCTGATCGCCGTCCTCGCGCTGATCGGCCTCACCGAGGTGACCACCGCCATCGGCGGCGCGGTGCGCGAGGGGGAGCGCGACCTGCTCGCGTGGCGGGCCATGGGCCTGTCCGCCCGGCAGGTCACCGCCGTCACGGTGAGCGCCGTCGGCTGGACGGCCCTCGCCGCCGCCCTCGCCGGTACGGCCCTGGGCGTGCCGCTCGCGCACTGGCTGATCGACCAGGAGGGCCGTACCAGCGGCATCGGGGCGGGCATCGCCCACGGCCCGTCGCCGCTCCACCTGCTGGCCGTCGCCGCGGCGGCCGTGCTGGGCGCCGTGGCGCTCGCGGCCGTGCCGGCCGCGCGGGCGGCCCGCCGCAGACTGGCCGACACCCTCGCGGCGTACGCCTGACGGCCCCCGGACGGCCGCGGCCCGCGCATCCGCCGCCCCGCCACGGCTTGCGCCCCCGCCCCGGCGCGCCGCCGCAAGCGCGGTGCCGAACGCGCGGTGCAGGGGGGCGCCGTGTGGTGCCGTGTGGTGCCGGACGCCCGCACGGCGTCCGGCACCGGCACGGCGACGTCCCGGCGTCAGGCGGCGGGGAGCGCCGCCTCGACGGCGCGGACCAGCTCGGGGGCGTCCGGCTCGGTGCGCGGACGGAAGCGGGTGACCCCGCCCCGCGCGTCGATCAGGAACTTCTCGAAGTTCCACTGCACGTCGCCGGCCTCGCCGTCCGCGTCCGGCGTCCGCGTGAGCTCCGTGTACAGCGGGTGGCGGCCCGGCCCGTTCACGTCCGTCTTCTCCAGCAGCGGGAACGACACGCCGTACGTGGTCGAGCAGAACGTCCGGATCTCCTCCGCGCTGCCCGGCTCCTGGCCGCCGAACTGGTTGCACGGCACGCCCAGCACGGTCAGGCCGCGCTCGCCGTACTCCTGCTGGAGCTTCTCCAGACCGGTGTACTGCGGGGTCAGACCGCACTTCGACGCCACGTTCACCACCAGCACCGCGCGGCCCCGGTACTCCGCCAGGCTCGTCGGCTCGCCGGACAGGGTGCGCAGCGGGATGTCGTACAGGCTCATGAAGCCCTCCTGGTCAGGGGGACGGCCGCCGTCGAGCGGCCGTCGTCGGACGGCCGCCGTCGACGGCCGTCGCCGGAAAGTCGTCATCGGAACAGACGACAGGGTAGACACGTGACCATGAACGACGAGCCACTTCCGGACTGCGCCCCCGCGAACCCGGCCGACGGCGGGACCGGCCGCCCGCCCGTGTGGTGCCGGGTGTGCGGGCGACCGCTGACCGGACGCGCCTCGCGCCGCACCGGGCTGGGTCCGGCCTGCGACGCCAAACTGCACCCGGACCGCCCGGACGTCCGCGCCCGCCGCCACGAGGTGGAGCAGGACCGCCTCTTCTGAGGGGCGGTCCCCGGGGCACCTCTCGGAACGGTCTTCGGGACGGGCCCCGCAGCGCCTCAGAACGGGCCGACGTGGGTGACGCGGACCACGGCCCGGCCCTCCTCGTCGGAGGCGGCCAGGTCGACCTCGGCGCTGATGCCCCAGTCGTGGTCGCCGTTCGGGTCGGCGAAGGTCTGCCGGACGCGCCACAGGCCGTGCGCCGGGTCCTCCTCGATGGACAGCAGCTTCGGGCCGCGCGCGTCCGGGCCGGTGCCCAGGTCGTCGTACTCGTCCCAGTACCCGTCCATCGCCCCGCCCCACGCGTCGGCGTCCCACCCGGACTCGCCGTCCAGCTCGCCCAGCTCCTCCACGTGGTCGAGCGCGGCCAGCTCCACCCGGCGGAACATCGCGTTCCGCACGAGCACGCGGAAGGCGCGGGCGTTGGCCGTGACCGGCTTGACCTGGTCGGCCTTCTCCTGCGCCTGCTCGGCGGTCTCCACCTCCGGGTTGGCCAGCTGCTCCCACTCGTCCAGCAGGCTGGAGTCGACCTGGCGGACCATCTCGCCCAGCCAGGCGATCAGGTCCTCCAGGTCCTCCGTCTTCAGGTCGTCCGGGATGGTGTGGTCCAGCGCCTTGTACGCGCTCGCCAGATACCGCAGCACGATGCCCTCGGTGCGGGCCAGCTCGTAGAAGGAGGTGAACTCGGTGAAGGACAGCGCCCGTTCGTACATGTCCCGGATCACCGACTTCGGCGACACCGGGTGGTCACCGACCCACGGGTGGGACTTGCGGTAGAGGTTGTACGCGTGCCACAGCAGCTCCTCCAGCGGCTTGGGGTACGACACCTCCTGGAGCCGCTCCATCCGCTCCTCGTACTCGACGCCGTCCGCCTTCATCTCGGCGACCGCCTCGCCGCGCGCCTTGTTCTGCTGCGCGGCGAGGATCTGCCGGGGGTCGTCCAGCGTGGACTCCACCACCGACACCATGTCCAGCGCGTACGACGGCGACTCCGGGTCCAGCAGCTCGAAGGCGGCCAGCGCGAACGTCGACAGCGGCTGGTTCAGCGCGAAGTCCTGCTGGAGGTCGACGGTGAGCCGGATCCTGCGGCCCTCCGCGTCCGGCTCGTCGAGCTGCTCGACCACCCCGCCGTCCAGCAGCGACCGGTAGATGGCGATGGCCCGGCGGATGTGCCGCAGCTGGTTCCTGCGCGGCTCGTGGTTGTCCTCCAGCAGGCGGCGCATCGCCTCGAACGCGTCGCCGGGCCGGGCGATCACCGACAGCAGCATCGTGTGCGTCACCCTGAAGCGGGACGTCAGCGGCTCCGGCTCGGACGCGATCAGCTTCTCGTAGGTGTTCTCCGTCCAGTTGACGAAGCCCTCGGGAGCCTTCTTGCGGACGACCTTGCGGCGCTTCTTGACGTCGTCGCCCGCCTTGGCGAGCGCCTTCTCGTTCTCGATGACGTGCTCGGGCGCCTGCGCCACCACGAATCCGGCCGTGTCGAACCCGGCCCGCCCGGCGCGGCCCGCGATCTGGTGGAACTCGCGGGCGCGCAGCGTGCGCACCCGGTTCCCGTCGTACTTCGTCAGGGCGGTGAACAGCACCGTGCGGATGGGGACGTTGACGCCGACGCCGAGCGTGTCCGTACCGCAGATCACCTTCAGCAGACCGGCCTGGGCGAGCTTCTCCACCAGCCGCCGGTACTTCGGCAGCATGCCCGCGTGGTGCACGCCGATGCCGTGCCGGACGTACCGCGACAGGTTCCGGCCGAACGCGGTGGTGAACCGGAAGTTGCCGATCAGCTCGGCGATGCGGTCCTTCTCCTCGCGCGTGCACATGTTGATGCTCATCAGCGACTGCGCCCGCTCGACGGCCGCCGCCTGCGTGAAGTGCACGATGTACACCGGGGCCTGCTTGGTCTGCAGCAGCTCGGTCAGGGTGTCCGTGATGGGCGTCGTCCGGTACTCGTACGACAGCGGCACCGGGCGCGTCGCCGAGCGGACCACGGCGGTGGGGCGGCCGGTGCGGCGGGTCAGGTCCTTCTCGAACATCGACACGTCGCCGAGCGTCGCCGACATCAGCACGAACTGGGCCTGCGGAAGCTCCAGGAGCGGGATCTGCCACGCCCAGCCCCGGTCCGGCTCCGCGTAGAAGTGGAACTCGTCCATCACGACCTGGCCGATGTCGGCGTCCTTGCCGTCGCGCAGCGCGATCGACGCCAGCACCTCGGCCGTGCAGCAGATCACCGGCGCGTCGGCGTTCACGGACGCGTCGCCGGTGAGCATGCCGACGTTCTCCGTGCCGAAGAGCTTGCACAGGTCGAAGAACTTCTCCGACACGAGCGCCTTGATCGGCGCCGTGTAGAAGGTCACCTGGTCGTTCGCGAGCGCCGTGAAGTGCGCGCCCGCCGCGACCAGGCTCTTGCCCGAACCGGTGGGGGTGGACAGGATCACGTTGGCGCCGGACACCACCTCGATCAGCGCCTCCTCCTGGGCCGGGTAGAGCGAGATGCCCCGGCCCTCCGCCCATGACGAGAAGGCCTCGAAGAGGGCATCGGGATCGGCGGTCTGCGGCAGCTGATCGATAAGGGTCACGCCTCCATCTTGCCTGCCTCCGCCCGGGAACCGGGAACCGGCCACCGACTGGAAGATCATGAGCGGTACGCTGGGCCGTCAACTGGGCGACACCAACAGAAGACTGGGGCGGGGCACGCACATGATGGGACCGGCGCACTCACTCTCCGGGGCGGCGGCCTGGCTGGGGGTGGGCGCCGCGACCGCGGCGGCGGGCCACCCCATGCCCTGGCCGGTTCTCGTCGTCGGCGCGCTCATCTGCGCCGGCGCCGCGCTCGCCCCCGACCTCGACCACCGGTCGGCGACGATATCCCGGGCCTTCGGGCCCCTGTCCCGCTGGCTCTGCGAGGTCGTCGACAAGCTGTCGTACGCCGTCTACAAGGCGACCCGCACGCGCAGCGACCCCCGGCGCAGCGGCGGCCACCGCACGCTCACCCACACCGCGCTCTGGGCGGTGGCGATCGGGGCAGGCGGCTCCCTGCTCGCGATCAGCGGCGGCCGCTGGGCGGTCCTCGGCATCCTCTTCGTCCACCTCGTCCTGGCCGTCGAGGGCCTGCTCTGGCGGGCCGCCCGGGTCTCCAGCGACGTCCTGGTGTGGCTGCTCGGCGCGAGCTGCGCCTGGATCCTCGCCGGGGTCCTGGACCAGCCGGGCAACGGCGCGAACTGGCTGTTCGAGGCGCCCGGCCAGGAGTACATGTGGCTCGGGCTGCCGATCGTGCTGGGCGCCCTCGTCCACGACGTAGGCGACGCGCTCACCGTGTCGGGGTGCCCCATCCTGTGGCCCCTGCCGATCAAGAAGAAGCGCTGGTACCCGATCGGCCCGCCGAAGTCGCTGCGCTTCAGGGCGGGCAGCTGGGTCGAGGTCCGGGTGCTGATGCCGGCCTTCATGGTGCTGGGCGGCTTCGGCGCCGCCGCCGCGCTCAACGTGATCTGAAGGCGGCGCACGGGGCGGGGCCGGCGGGGCGCCCCGCACGCCGCCGGGTCCCCCGTCCCACGGCCGTCCGCCCCGTGCCGTCACCGC